>NZ_JAWOAI010000537.1:0-6359 GCF_033194735.1 Streptomyces sp. W16 | reverse complement strand
TCTCGGACCGGTCGGACGCGGTGGCACCGGCGGCCTCCGCGCCCTCCCTGGGTCCTGCCGTACGCCCGGCGACCCGGCCCGCCGCCGCGCCCCGCGCCAAGAGCGGGGACGACTTCAGCGACATCGAGGCCATCCTGAAGAAGCACGGCATATGACGGCCGCACAGCGACTGAAACGACACAGA
Organism: Streptomyces sp. W16; assembly: GCF_033194735.1. Taxonomy (NCBI): domain Bacteria; kingdom Bacillati; phylum Actinomycetota; class Actinomycetes; order Kitasatosporales; family Streptomycetaceae; genus Streptomyces; species Streptomyces sp. W16. The sequence goes on along the minus strand of NZ_JAWOAI010000537.1, from coordinate 6,175 downwards.
GCGAGCCGGGTCCGCCGGTAAGTGTTCAGGACGCGACGCGACCCGAAACGGACATCACGGAATTCGGCGAACTCCCTCTCCTATCGGGCGTGTTGATCGCGTGAGGGGTCCTCGCTGCGTCATCATCGCGGCGAGATGCTGGACACGACACAGAGCGACGCCGCGCCGCCGAAGGACGAGCCGCGCGGGTGCCTTTTCGCCCTTTCCCAGCCACCGCTGATGATCTTCCTAGCGGTGATCGGGTGTCTGCTGCTCATGGCCTCGCTGCACGACCTGCTGATGCTGTGAGCCGTACTCGTGGTCCCCGACGTCACCCGCCGGGGGCCACGACCTCATCAAGAGGCGCCGGCTGTCAGCCCGCGGCTTCCTTGCGCCGGGCCCGGTACGCGGCGACATGCAGTCGGTTTCCGCAGGTCCGGCTGTCGCAGTACCTGCGTGAGCGGTTCCGGGAGAGGTCGACGAAGGCGCGCCTGCAGTCGGGGGCCTCGCAGCGGCGCAGCCGCTCCTGCTCGCCGGCCACCACGAAGAACGCGAGCGCCATCCCGCAGTCGGCGGCGAGATGGTCGGCGACCGAGGCGCCGGGCGCGAAATAGTGCACGTGCCAGTCGTAGCCGTCGTGGTCCGTGAGGCGGGGGGTGGTGCCCGCGGCGGCGATCAGGTCGTTGATCAGCCCGGCGGCGGTCCGGGGGTCCGGGGCCGAGAAGACCGAGGTGAACCGGCCGCGGATCTTGCGCACGGCGGAGAGGTCGAACTCGGAGAGCACGCCGACATCGCTGATCTCGTGGTTTCGTACGAATTCCGTGAGCAGCGCGACGTCCGACAGTCCGTCGGGCGCCGCGGCGTCCTCCGGTGCGGTGTTCACCAGATCCACCACGGTGTCGAGGGCACACCGGGTGTCGTGGGTGATCAGCACGTTCAGCTCCCTGGCCTGGGGGGCGGGCGGGCGCCCGCCGATGCTGGCCGATGGTAGTGGCTTCCCGGAGGGCGGCCCCATGCCTCTATGAACGCCCTGGTGTCCCTCGGGGTTCCCCGGGCTACGGAGAGTCGCGACCTCCGTGGCCCACGGAGAGCCACCGGGAGCAGGCACCGCACGCACCGGCGCCGCCCCCGCGACGAATCGCGGCGACGGCGCCGGTGTGTGCCATATGCGGTTGTCCAGGCCCGAGCCGTCTCCCCGAGTTCGGACGGCGCCGGGTGGTTTGGTCGGGGCCTTGCGCTAGCTCTCCGCCAGGATGTGCGACAGCTCCTGATCCAGGTCGAAGTGCCGGTGCTCCGTGCCGGGTGGCACGGCGGCGTCCGTCCGCTTCAGGAAGGACTCCAGGGCCCGTGCGGGAGCCTCCAGCAGGGCTTCGCCCTCGGGAGAGCTCAGTGCGATGCAGACGACGCCCTGACCGTGACTACGGGATGGCCAGACACGGACGTCGCCGGTACCGGTGGGCCGGTGGAGGCCCTCCGCGAGAAGGTCGCGGGCGAACACCCACTCGACGGTCTCCTCGGCTCCGGTGTGGAAGGTGGCGTGCACGGCGTAGGGGTCGGCCGTGTCGTACCTCAGGCCTGCGGGGACAGGCAGGGATGACTCGCTCGACACAACGAGGCGCAGGTGCAGCTCGCAGCTGACCGTGGTGTTCATAAGCGCCAGGGCCTTTCGCTCAGTGTGCGCTCGGGGATTCGCACGTCGGCGAAATCGACATGCCACCTACGGTGCCGTTGTAAACCCCTCTGAGTGTTTTGCGTGCCTTTACGTAACTCTTCCGGCCGAGGGCTCGATCGCTCGGTGCGGCCATTCCGGTGACCGGTTTCCCTCGGGTAGGGTTTGTCCGTATGAATACGGGGAGTGACGGGCCGGGTGAGGTTGTCGTGGCGTCGGACGGGGCGGCCGACGGGGCGCCGGACGAGACAGCGGCGGACGCGGTCCAGGGCGAGCAGGGACTCGGCTCCAAGGCGCCGGAATTCATCAAGGCACGCCGTGCGCTGCATCTGAGCTGGCAGGTCGGTGTCTTCGTCATCGGCCTCGCGGTCGTGGCCGCCGGCATCGTCATGCTGCCGCTGCCGGGACCCGGCTGGGTGGTGATCTTCGGCGGTATGGCGATCTGGGCGACCGAGTTCGTCTGGGCCCAGCTGGTGCTTCGCTGGACGAAGCGCAAGGTCACCGAGGCGGCGCAGCGCGCGCTCGACCCCGCGGTGCGCCGCCGCAACATCGTCCTGACCTCGATCGGCCTGGTGATCGTGATCGCCCTTGTGGGCGTCTACGTCTGGAAGTTCGGTGTCGTGATGCCCTGGAAGATCAAGGACCAGTGACCCGGTGGCGCCGGGCGGGTGCCTTCCCGTGCTGGTCGGAGGCACCCGCTGACATGGGGTAATGTTCTCCGTGCGTCCGGGCGATTAGCTCAGTGGGAGAGCGCTTCGTTCACACCGAAGAGGTCACTGGTTCGAACCCAGTATCGCCCACCCGGACCGACGGCCCGTCTGTGATCACACAGGCGGGCCGTCGTCGTTCGCCCACCAGTGACGAGAAGTCAACTCCCCGTCACCCAGGCCTTTTTCGGCCGGTCGTCGGCGAGTGCGGCAGGCCGCTTCCTGTTCGGCCGGCCGGTCGCGGGCGCCTCACCTGCGGTGTCCGTCGCGCCGTTCCCGTGACGCGCCCGGCGGCGCCGTCGTAGCGCTCAGCCGGTCCACAAGAAATTCCTGTCCGAATCATTGACGCACCCCGGAGGCCTCCGTAACTTGTGCCAGCAAGCGCTTACTTGAAACGATTCATGCAGGTGGCAACGACGCTACGGGGAGGGTTCGTCATGGGAACCGGCACGAATGTTGAGAGGCGTACGGTCTTGAAGGCCGCCGGAGTCTCGGCGGTCACGCTGGGGCTGGCCGCGACGGCATGCGGCGGCGACGACGGCACGTCCGCGGACGGGACGGTGACGATCCGTTACTCGTGGTGGGGTGCCGAGGAGCGGGCGAAAAAGATCAATCAGTCCATCGCGCTCTTCGAGAAGAAGTATCCGAAGATCAAGGTGAAGACGGACTTTCAGACGTATCAGTCGTTCTGGGAGAAGTTCCAGACGCAGGCCGCGGGCGGAAATCCGCCGGACGTATTCCAGAACGCCGTCGGATTTCTTCGGAAGTACGACAAGAGAGGCATTCTTCTCGACCTCAACTCTCAGGTGAAAGCAGGCAATCTGAGCCTGGATCACTTCCGCGCGGGCGTCACCAAGGTCGGCGAGGTCGACGGAAAACAGCTCGGTGTTCCGGTCGGCTCCAACACCATGGCCCTGGTCATCGACAAAAAGGTGTTCGAGAAGGCGGGCGTCGACCCGGCCACGGGCTGGACCTGGGACGACTACTTCAAGGCCCTCAAGACGATCCACGACAAGACGAAAGTCCCCGGCGACACGGGCTACTTCGCCATCATGTACCTGTACGACCTCTACCTCCGGCAGAACGGCAAGGCGTTCTTCACCAAGGACGGGCTCGGTTTCGACAAGTCAGATCTGACGGAGTGGTGGACGGACGGGTACGGCCGGGTGAAGGCCGGAATCGTCACCGACCCGAAGGTCGTCGCCCAGGACCAGCCCAAGTCGTCGCTCTCCGCCGGGCACGGTGCCTCGGAGTTCACCTGGGACAACTTCACCGTCCGCTACTCGGCGGAGGGCAGCAGCACCTACGGCCTCGCCCCGATCCCCACCATGGACGGCAAGGACACCGGCCAGTACCTCGCCTCGCTGATGCTGAGCGCCTCCGCCCACACCTCGCACCCCAAGGAAGCCGCGCAGTTCATCGACTTCATGGTCCACGACCCGGCGGTCGGCAAGATCATGGGCTACGACCGCGGCATCCTGGCCAGCACCGAGCAGTACGCGGCGTTCAAGCCCACCGACACGGTGAGCAAGGAGATCGCGCAGTACGAGGACACCACCGCCAAGTCCGGCGTCCTCGGCACGATCACCCCGCACCCCTCCGGCGCCGACACCGTCGAGGCCGCCTTCCTGCGCATCGGCGGTGACCTCGGCCAGGGCAAGACCAAGGTCACGGACGCGGTGAAGCAGTTCTTCACCGAGTCCGAGGCCGCCTTCCAAGCCTGATGGGAACCGCCGTGACGCTCGTCAAGGACTCCGTGCCCACCACCCGGAAGGCACGCTCCGCCGCCCCCGTCCCCAAGGGGCGGCGGAGCCGCCGGGAGAACCTCGCCGGCTATCTCTTCATGTCCCCCTGGATCGCGGGCTTCCTGCTGCTGACCGCGGGACCCATGGTCGCCTCGCTCTACTTCGCGTTCACCGACTACAACCTCTTCAACAGCCCGAAGTGGGTCGGCTTCGACAACTTCACCGCGATGTTCGACGACCCGCGATGGCGGAAGTCGGTCGAGGTGACGGCGAAGTACGTCGTCATCGGCACCCCGCTGAAGCTGCTGCTCGCCCTCGGCGTCGCCCTGCTGCTGGCCCAGAGCCGCCGCGGCCAGGCCTTCTACCGGGCCGCTTTCTACGCCCCCTCGCTGATCGGCGCGAGCGTCTCGGTCGGCTTCGTCTGGCGGTCGCTCTTCTCCGACGGCGCCGTGGTGGACCGTACGCAGTCCTTCCTCGGCTTCCATGTCGGCGGCTGGGTCGGCAACGCCGACTGGGTCCTGTACTGCCTGGTCGCGCTGACCGTCTGGCAGTTCGGGGCGCCCATGGTCATCTTCCTGGCCGGGCTCAAACAGGTGCCCCGGGAGCTGTACGAGGCCGCCGAGATGGACGGCGCCGGACCCTTCCGGCGCTTCTGGAGCATCACGCTGCCGATGATCTCCCCGGTGCTGTTCTTCAACGTGCTGCTGGAGACCATCCACTCGTTCCAGATCTTCGGCTCGGCGTACGTCGTCTCCAACACGTACTGCGGTCCCGCCGACGCCACGCTCGTCTACACCTGTTACCTCTACCAAAAGGGCTTCAAGGACGCCCAGATGGGCTTCGCCGCCGCGATGGCCTGGATGCTGCTGCTCGCCGTGGCACTGGTGACGGCCGTTCTCTTCTGGTCCCAGAAGAAGTGGGTGCACTACGAGGAGGACGCCCGATGAGCGCCACCACCACGAAGCCCCCGCCCCTCGGCCGCAAGCACACCGGTTCGCTGGTCTGGCACCTCGGCGCGCTGCTGATCCTCGCGGTGATCCTCTATCCGGTGCTCTGGGTCATCGGCGCCTCGTTCAAGCCCAGCAAGGACATCATCAACAGCCTCCAGCTGTTCCCGGGCCACCCCATCCTGTCCAACTTCAAGGGCCTCGCCGACGGCATAGCCGACATCAAGATCTGGACCTTCTTCGAGAACTCCCTTTTCTACGGCCTCGGTTCGGTCGTCGGCATCCTCGTCTCCTGCTCCCTGACGGCGTACGCCTTCGCCCGCATCAGGTTCGTCGGCCGCAATCTGCTCTTCTCCCTGATGATCGGCACGCTCCTGCTGCCGTACCACGTGCTGCTGATCCCGCAGTACGTGATGTTCCAGAAGCTCCAACTGGTCAACACCTACGTCCCGTTGCTGATCGGCAAGTACCTGGCGACCGAGGCCTTCTTCGTGTTCCTGATGGTGCAGTTCATGCGGAACCTGCCGAAGGAACTGGACGAGGCCGCCCGCCTGGACGGCTGCGGGCACCTGCGCATCTACTGGTCGATCGTGCTGCCCCTGTGCCGCCCCGCGCTCATCACCAGCGCGATCTTCACCTTCATCAACGCCTGGAACGACTTCATGGGCCCGCTGATCTACCTCAACGAGCCCGGCAAGTACACCGTCTCCCTGGGCCTGATGATGTTCCGCGACTCCGACGGCGTGGCCGCGAACTACGGCGGCATGATCGCGATGTCGCTCGTCGCGCTGCTGCCGGTGCTGCTGTTCTTCCTCGCCTTCCAGCGATACCTGATCGACGGTATGGCGACCTCCGGACTGAAGGGCTGAGGGCGGTGGCCGGAGCACGGGTTAAGGCGCGCGGGGAGTCGGTCTTCGCCGAGCGGTTCGGGGTGTTCGCCGAATGTCTGCTCACCGGGGTGTGGATCGCCGTCGCGTCGGCGGGAGTTGTCACGTATCCGGCCGCGTTCGCCGCCGGGGCACGGCACTTGAGGCGCCGCACGGCTCATGTCGGCGGCGGCTGGCGGGAGTTCGTCGCGGACTTCCGGGCGGCGGTGCGTGGCGGGTGGGCCGTCGGCGTCTCCGGGTG
>NZ_JAWOAI010000536.1:0-6363 GCF_033194735.1 Streptomyces sp. W16 | reverse complement strand
CCGCACTGATCACCAAGCCCCCCAACCACGCCCCCACCGCGTTCCCCACATTCGACGCGGAGACGTTCGCGCTGGCCGCCAGCGGTACGCCGCCCGCCGCGTCGGTGACCCGGGTGATCATCCCGGGGACCGTGGCGAAGCCGAACGCGCCCAGGAGGAACACCAGAATCACCGAGGCCGGCCGACTGCTCGCCAACACCCCGAACGCCGTCAGCGTCGCCGCCAACCCGACCAGCGACACGAGCAGCGTCACGTCGCGATTGCGGTCCGCCCCCCGCCCGCCCGCGATGTTGCCTACGACCAGTCCCGTGCCGTAGACCACCAACAGCCAGGCCACATCCGTCGTGGAGAAGCCCGTGACACGCGTGAACGTGTACGCGATGTAGCTGAACGCGCCGAACATGCCGCCGTAGCCGAGGGCCGTGGCGGTCAGGGTCAGCCATACCTGGGTGGAGCGGAAGGCGCGGAGTTGGGCCCTCAGGTCTGCACTTCCACGCACCCGTCCTGCCCAGCCGGGCACCAGTACCGCGATTGCCAGCAGCGCCACCGCTCCCGTCCCCGTGATCGCCCAGAACGTCGCACGCCAGCCCCAGCGTTCGCCGACCAGGGCGCCGAAGGGGACGCCCAGGACGTTCGCCACCGTCAGGCCGGCGAACATCATCGCGACCGCTCGGGAGGCCCGTTCGGGTGGGACCAGGCGGCGGGCGACCAGGGAGCCGATGCCGAAGAACGTGCCGTGGCAGAGGGCGGCCACCACGCGGCCCAGGAGCATGGTCGGGTAGTTCGGCGCGATCGCGCACAGCAGGTTGCCCGCCACGAACAGGGCCACCAGGCCGACCAGGACCGGTTTGCGCGGTAGCCCCGCCGTCGCCGCCGTGACCCCTATCGCGCCCACCGCGACCGTCAGGGCGTAGCCGGAGATCAGCCAGCCCGCGGCTGCCGTCGACACGTTCAGGCTCCGGCTCACCTGCGGCAGCAGCCCGGCGATCACGAACTCGGTCAGACCGATTCCGAAACCGCCGAGCGCCAGCGCGAGCAGGCCGAACTGCCCACCGCCGTACCGGAGTTCGGGTCCAGTGGTCAGATCACCACCCCGTCGATCTGCAGCGTCTGCACCGCCCCCGCCGCGAACGTCGCGCTCACCGTCTTCCCGCTCAGGTACGTGTCCGAGTGGGAGGCGTACAAGTCGCCCCCGCCACCCGTCACCGTGTTCCAGCGCGGGACCAGGCCGCTCGAACCGCCCGCCACCGTCGTGAACTTGGAGAGGTCGAAGGTCAGGGTCGTGGAGGACGAGCCTGTGTTTGCCGCCACTATTACCAACCGCTTCGCCGTCGCGTCGTAGCCCGCCGCCGCGTAGCTCACGCCCGTGTCCAGGATCGTCATGCCGGGGCGGATGTGGCGGCTGAACTGGGCCATCACGTAGTACTTCGTCTGCACCGCGCCTGCCGCGAGCGTGCTCTGGTCGTACGCGATCATCGCCCAGCCCGAGGATGGGTCCATGACCTGCCAGTACGTCCACGCCGTGGGGTGCAGCCAGCGGAAGTCGTAGAGCAGGTTGCTCGCCATCGTCAGGCCCGTGGAGTCGCTGTCGCCCGTCTCCGAGTTCCAGAGGGCCTTGCCCGACGTGGTCACAACGTCCGTGTACAGCAGGTCTCTACGGCCGCCCGAGCCCTGGTAGCCGTGGACGTTGACGCGGTTCACGTACCCCTTCGTCGTCGAGCTGAAGGCGCTCCACGTCGTCCGTGCCAGGTCGTAGCTCGTCTCGTCGGACGCCGAGATCTTCGTGCTCGTCAGGCCGCGGGCGTCCAACTCGCTGCGGACGTACGGGAGTACGGCCGCCTGGACCGTCGAGTCCATGTGGCAGCCCTCCTGCGTGCCGGTCGCCGTCCACCAGCTCGACGAGGGCTCGTTGAAGGCCTCGACCGTCGCGAAGTTCACGCCCCAGTTGTTCTTCGCGTACAGGGCCACGGCCGCCAGGTGGGAGGCGTGCTGGCGGTAGTTCCAGGACTGGAGGTTGTTGCCGCCGCCCGAAGCGCCCGACGGGTTGTGGTTCAGACACATCCACCACATGGGGGAGTTGGCGAAGAGTTCGGTGGTGGCCCCTCGTGACGTCGCCTTCACCAGCATCGCCCGCTGGGTCGCGTCCGCCGTCCACTTCCACGCCGAGGACGTGGGGTCCTCGTTGTTCCAGTCCTGCCAGTAGCCCTCGATCTGCTTGAACGCGGGGATGTTGGCGGAGGCGACCATCGACTCGCCGCTCACCGTGTTCCAGCTGCACCCGCCGAGGTTGTAGCGGGCGATGTTCAGGCCCAGGCCGGGCAGCGAAGTGCCGTTGTACGTCGTCGACTTGGTGGTGAAGAAGATGTCGGCGAAGTCGTCGCGGGCGCCGAAGACATTCGCCCACCAGGCCAGCGAGGTACCCCAGCCTTCCCAAGTGCCGTACTTCGTCGCCGGGTTGACCGCGATCGTCGCGTCGGCCCGTGCGGTACCGGTCGCCAGGGCGGTGCCGAGGAGGCCACCGCCCGCCGCGGCCAGCAGGGTTCTGCGTCGGATCATTTCTTCTCCCGATTCGCTCAACCGCCGGTCGTCCCACCGGCGTCGGCCATCCCCCCGGCTCGTACCACCAGGAAGCATCGGGTGTGGTGTGTGAGGTTGTCGAGGGTTGTGACACCCCTTTCTAAAACCCGTGTACGAAGGATCGAACGGGCGGTGCGCGAGATGCCGGACAGGCGCCTCCGCGCGGCCAACGGGAGTCATGGCTCTGGTGAGTTCGGGGACCGGCCCTTATCGTGCGGCCCATGCGGGTCCCCGTCGTGCAGCAGCACAGCCGTCGACGCCGTGCGCTGCGCCGACGCGCCCTGTGGACCGGCGGCGAGCTCCTCGTCACCGCCGGGGTCGTCCTTCTCCTTCTCGTCGTCCAGCAGTTGTGGTGGACCAACCGGGAGGCCCGCCGGGGTGCCGAGCACCAAGTGCAGGCGCTGGAACGGCAGTGGTCGACACAGGCGCCGACAGCGACACCGGATGCCGCGAGCGGTGGTACTCCATCGGCCAACACGGGTGCCGACGGGGGCAGTTCACCGAGCCGGACCACCACCGCCACCGGATCCGGAGGATCCAGCACTCCCCACTCCTCCCAGGCCTACGCCGTCCTCACCATCCCCCGCCTCCACCTCCGCGTCCCGATCGCGGAAGGCGTCAGCAAGCGGAACGTGCTCAACAAGGGGTACGTCGGCCACTACCCCGGCACCCAACAGCCGGGCCAGGCAGGGAACTTCGCGCTCGCCGGGCATCGCAACACGCACGGGGAGCCGTTCCGCTATCTCCCGCGACTGCGGCTCAAGGACACCGTCCAGGTCGAGACGAGCGCGGCCGTCTTCACCTACACGGTCGACAAGATCCTGCCGCAGACCTCCGCCGCCGACTCCGGCGTCATCCGGCCTATCCCGCGCTCGACCGTCAAGCCGGCCTACGGCTACAGCGCCCCGGGCTACTACGTCACCCTCACCACCTGCACGCCGGAGTTCACCTCCCGGTACCGCATGGTGGTCTGGGGCACGCTCACGTCCACGCGACCGCGCACGTGACACTGGGGGTCCGTGAACCCGATTCCGGTCAGTCGGCAAGTACTGGGTGAACGCCGTCCCTTTCCTCCGACGACACGGACCGTCCATGACCGATTCCGATTCACTGTGCCGCTCCTCCCCGGGGAGCGACACCAGACAGCCGGACGCCATGCAGCCGGACGCCAAACAGCCGGACGCCGCGCAACCGGACACCGAGCAGGCTGACGCCGTACTCGTCGCCGCCTCGCTCGACGAACCCGAGCGCTTCGCGACGCTGTTCGACCGGCACGCGCCCACCATCCACCAGTACGTCGCCCGGCGCCTCGGCCGGGACGCGGCCGACGACGTCACCGCCGAGACCTTTCTCACGGCCTTCCGGATCAGGGCCCGTTACGACAGCGGGCGGGCCGGTGTCCGCCCCTGGCTGCACGGCATCGCGGCCAAGCTGATCAGCCGGCACCGTCGTGAGGAGGTCAGGGCGCTGAAGCTGCTGGCCCGTACCGGTCACGACCCGGTGGCCGAGACCTGGACCGACTCCGCCGACGACCGGGTCACCGCGCAGGCCGCCTCCCGGCCGCTGGCCAAGGCGCTGGCCGCCCTCTCGGAGGGGGACCGGCACGCGCTGCTGCTGTTCGCCTGGGCCGACTTCACCTACCAGGAGATCGCCGAGGCCCTCGACATTCCGGTCGGCACCGTCCGCTCCCGGCTCAACCGGGCGCGCCGGAAACTGCGCGTCACGGCGGGTCCGTACGCCCCGTTCGACGGGCCCGGCGAGACCCCCGGCGAAGCCGACCAACCGCTCGCACCGCACGCACCGCACGTACCGGAAGGTGATCCCGCATGAACGAGCCGACCGACGGACGTGCCCTGCGCGTGGACATCCCCCTGCGCGCCGACGTCCCTCTGCCCGACAGCGACCGACTCGCGCCCCAACGGGCCCTGCTCACCGCGGCGTTCGGGCAGGAGGTGGCCGTCGCCGACCGGCCCACCCGGGTCTCGCTGCCCCGCCGCAGGTTCGTCCTGATGACCGCCGCGGCGGTCACGGGCCTCGTCGTCACCGGCGGGGTCGTGGCCTCCCTCACCGACGACACCCCGGGCACCGCCCCCACCCCGTCCCCCGCCTCCGGCGGCCGTCAGCTGCTGTCCGCGCAGGCCTCGGCCGACACTCTCGAACTGGCCGCCGCCACCGTGGAGAAGCTCGGCGCCACCGAGCCCGGCCCCAAGCAGTGGGTCTACGAGAAGAGCACGATGCTCGGCCAGGGCAAGCCCCAGACTTCGGAGGAGTGGACCCGTTGGGACGGCACGGGCTCCGCACGCCTGCCCGGCATCCCGGGCTCGGGCGACATCTCGCACTTCGACCCGAACAAACTCCAGGTCTGGTACGGGCCCAACCAGGAGGAGAAGTGGAAGAAGGAGGGCTACGACGACCGGTCCCAGCGCCAGTTCTACCGCTTCCTCAAGACGCTCCCGAGCGACCCGGGCCGCATGATGGCCGCCATTCGCAAGGAGCACGCCCTCGGCGACATCAAGGGCGAGACCGTGGCGGAGCGCGACTGGCGGGAGATCGACGTCCTCTACCGTTCGGTCCTGATCCCGCCGAACGCGCAGGCCGGCCTGTTCCGGGCGCTCGCCAGGATCCCCGGCGCCCGGGTGGAGAAGGGCATCAAGGACCCCATCGGGCGGGCGGCCATCGGAGTCACCGTGACCTACGCCAAGCCCAGCGCCTCGGGCTGGCAGGGCAAGCAGGAACTGTTCTTCGACCCGAAGACGTACGTGTACCTGGGGGAGGCCCTGCACGCCGCACCGCTCGAAGTCTCCGAGGGCACCGGGGGACCGTACGCCAACGCCTCGCCGGCGCCGGGCACGACCTCCTTCGCGATGATCACGGTCCGCGCCGCCTGGGGCGTCGTGGACAAGCCGGGGGAGCGGCCCTGAGTCACGCCCGGGCGGGCGCGGGGGCATTCAGGCTTGCGCCTGCTCCCGCTCCCGCAGCACCACCACGCTCACCGTCGCCAGCACCGCGAGTCCCGCCGACACCACCATCGCGATGTCCGCGCCACGGGCAAGGCCGCTCCCCGCCGACGTGGCGATCGCGATCGTCAGCGCGACGCCCGCGCACGAGCCGAGGTAGCGGAAGGTCTGCTGCGCGCCGGAGCCCATCGCGGCCCGGGCGGCCGGTACGGACTCCACGGACAGCAGCGGCAGCGCGGCGTTCAGCAGGCCGCTGCCCACCCCGGCGATCACCAGGCCCGGCAGCAGCCGGGTCCAGGAACCGGAGTCCAGCGCGCCGAGCATGGTCAGGACGCCGGCCGCGTGCAGCAGGAATCCCAGGGCGAGTTGATGCCGGGAGGTGATACGGCCGGCGAGGCGGCGGGCCTGGAGGGCGACCGTGAAGGACAGGCCGGACCAGAGGAGGAACAGCCACGCCGTGTCGATCGCGGACAGGCCCAGCGTCTGCTGCAGCAGCGCCGGCAGGAAGCTGAACAGGCCGATCACCGCGAAGCCCGTGAACAGGCCGCCCGCCGAGGAGGCCAGGAAGGGGCGGTGGCGCAGCAGGCTCAGGTCGATCATCGGGGTCGCGCCCCGGCGCTCGACGACCGCGAAAACGCCGACGAGCAGCACGGCCGCCAGCAACAGCAGGCCCACCGGGGCGCGCAGCCAGCCGTCGCGGCCGAGGGTGAGCGCGGCCACGAGGGCGACCAGGGCAAGGCCGAAGGTGACCGCTCCGGCCAGGTCGGGGCGTCCGCCTCGTGGTGCGCGGGACTCGGACAGCGTACGGGCGCCGAGCGCGGCCACGACG
>NZ_JAWOAI010000535.1:0-6391 GCF_033194735.1 Streptomyces sp. W16 | reverse complement strand
GTCGACCTCCCCCTCGTCGAGCCTGGCCAGCGCCGCCGCCGCGTCACCGGTGCGCAGATCGAGCCGCACCTGCGGATGCGCGGCCCGGAACGGCGCCAACAGGTCGGGCAGCAGGGCCTGGCAGGCGGTCACCGTGGCGAACAGGGTGAGGCTGCCGGTGAGTTCGGCCGGGTCGGGATGCTCCTCGCGGTAGGCACGCCACAACTCCAGCGCCTGGACCGCGTATTCACGGAAGCGGTGCCCCTCCACCGTCAACGACACCCCGCGCGCCCCGCGGTCGAACAGCCGGTGCCCGAGGCCGGCCTCCAGCCGCTGCACGGTCCGCGTCAGCGTCGCCGGACTCACATGACAGTCGAGACTCGTCCGCCCGAAGTTCAGGGTCTGCGCCAGATGCAGGAAAAGATGCAGCTCCCGACGGTCGTCCCGCATCCCGTGACCTGGCCCTTTCACTTCGCGCAACAGTCCGCTGCGCAGATTGCGCTTGCCGCAATACTCGCCCGGAGCCTACAACTCGACCATGACCTCGATCACGCACACCTCCGCCGTCTTCAGCCTCGAAACGATGGACGTGCCCGGCGGCACGGAGACCATCCTGCGCGGCGGCCGACACCTCTTCCCGCTGCTCCCGCAGGCCTTCGCCGGCGTCCGCCGCATCGGCGTCATCGGCTGGGGCCCACAGGGCCGCGCCCAGGCCCGCAACCTGCGCGACTCCCTCGCCGGTACGGACATCCGGGTGAGCGTCGGACTGCGCCCCGGCTCGGCATCCGCGGCCGACGCCCGCGCGCACGGCTTCACCGAGGCGGACGGCACGCTCGGCGACTGGCTCGCCGTCACCGCCGACAGCGACCTGGTGATCCTGCTCATCGCGGACGCCGCCCTCGCCGCCCACCACGAGGAGATCTTCGCGGCCCTCAAGCCCGGCGCCACCATCGGCCTCTCCCACGGCTTCCTGCTCGGTCATCTCCGGGCCACCGGCGGCGAGTTCCCGCCCGGACACGGCGTGATCGCGGTCTGCCCCAAGGGCATGGGCGACTCCGTGCGCCGCCTCTACGAACAGGGCGCGGAGATCAACGGCGCGGGAATCAACAGCAGTTACGCCGTCCACGCCGACCCCGACGGCAAGGCCACCGACCGCGCGCTCGCCTGGTCGGTCGCGCTCGGCTCGCCGTACACATTCCGCACCACCCTGGAGAGCGAGTACCGCTCCGACATCGTCGGCGAACGCGCCATTCTGGCCGGTGCCGTCCACGGCATCGTCGAGAGCCTGTTCACCCGCTACCGGCTGGCCGGTGACGACGCGGTGACCGCGTACGAGCGCTCCTGCGAGAACGTCACCGGACCCATCGCCCGCACGATCTCGCACGCCGGACTCCGCGCAGTCCGCGAGGAGTTGGACCCGGCCGGCCGTGAGGTCTTCGACCGCGCGTACTCGGCGACGTACGGCCCCGCCCGCGAGATCGTCGCCGAGATCTACGACGAGGTCGCCGACGGCACCGAGCTGCGCAGCGTCGTCCTGGCCGAACGGCGGCTGGGGGCAAGGGAGATGACCAGGATCGGCGGTTCACCGATGTGGGCCGTAGGCGCGGAGGTGCGGGCGCGCCGGGCCGAACGGGCCCTGCCCGTCGAGCCGTTCACCGCCGGGGTGTTCGTGGCGACGATGACCGCCCAGGTCGACGAGTTCGCCGAGCGCGGCCACCCGTGGTCGGAGATCGTCAACGAGTCGGTCATCGAGGCGGTGGACTCCCTGCTGCCCTACATGCACGCCCGCGATGTGGCGTACATGATCGACAACTGCTCCCGCACGGCCCGTCTGGGCGCCCGCCGTTGGGGCCCGCGCTTTCAGGCTGCCTACGAGCAGATCGCCTACCCGGCCGCCGAACTCCCGGCGGACGAAGCCCTGTTGACGGCGTTCGACACGCACCCCATGCACGAGGCCCTGGCCGCGGCGGCGAAACTGCGGCCGTCCGTGGACATTTTCGTGGCCTAAGCGCAGCTCAGCGCGAGGTCGGGAACGGCAGGGCGTCCTGGTAGGCGTTCACCGGCTTGGCGACCTTCTCGACGGTGACGCCGTCGAGCGCGGCCGGGGCGGAACTCGTGCCCAGGGTTCCGCCCGCGTGCCAGGTCCCGGTGATCGTCACCCAGGTGTTGGCGGCCAGGGCCGGGATGCCGTAGACCCGCACCTTGATGGACTGGGCGTCCGCCGCGCAGCACGAGATCATGATGCGGGTCAGGTCCCAGGAGGTGCTTCCTCTGTCCGGCGTGACGAAACCGGTCATCCGGACGGTGCGGCCCTTGATGGTCCCCTTGCGGTCCTGCTGCACGCGGGTGGTGAAGTCGGTGAGCGTCATCGGCAGCGGTGAGGTCGCGGGCAGCGGATCGAAGGAGTCCTGCTGGGGGACGGCCTTGGGGGCGGCGCGGGAGGCGGTGTAGGCGCCGAGGGCGGGTGGGGCGTAGAAGAGGAGGCTGAGCGCGGGGAGGAAGAGCAGCCAGGCGACGCGGGGCACCTTGGAGTGGTTGTGCCCCATGTGCTCGTCGGAGTGTTCGATGTGGTCATGGCCCATGTGGTGGTCGTCCACGCCCGGTTTCTGCCGTGACCGCGACCATGCCTCTGCGATGCCGAGCAGGATCAGCAGGAACCCTGAGATGACGAGCATCGGGCGCATGCTCGGCTTGACGTAGCGCAGGCACAGGTCGGTGAAGAGCGAGGCGTGCAGCAGGCCCAGGCCGCTGAGGACGAGCAGGGTCACCTGGAGGGGGCGTCTCACAGCAGTACGGCTCCGATCAGCGCGCTGGACAGGACCGCGACGACCGTGGTGGCGGCGGAGAAGCGGGCCGCGAAGGCCCGGCCGAACGTGCCGGCCTGGAGGGCGATCAGCTTGAGGTCCACCATGGGGCCGACCACCATGAAAGCCAGCCGGGCGGTGGGGGAGAAGCCCGTGAGCGAGGACGCCACGAAGGCGTCGGCCTCGGAGCAGACCGCCAGGATGATCGCGAGCGCGGCGAGGAACAGGACCGACAGCCAGGGCGAACCGGCGAACGTGTCGAGCACGGAACGCGGCACCGCGACATTGAAGGTCGCCGCGGCCATGGCGCCGACGACCAGGAAGCCGCCGGCGTGCAGGAAGTCGTGCTGGAAGCCGGTGCGGAACTCCGTGAAGCGGCTGTGCCCCGGCCGGTGCCCGGTGTGGCGCGCGACCGGGCGCAGCCACTCCTCACGCCCCAGCCAGAGCCACAGCCAGCCCATCACCACGGCGGTGGCGAGCGAGGCGAGCAGCCGGGCCAGCACCATGACAGGACTGGCGGGGAACGCGATCGCGGTGGCGGTCAGCACAACCGGGTTGATCGCGGGCGCCGACAGCAGGAACGCGAACGCGGCGGCCGGGGTCACCCCGCGCCCGATCAGACTGTTGGCGACCGGTACCGACGCGCACTCGCAGCCCGGCAGGACGACCCCCGCGACCCCGGCGACCGGCACCGCGAACGCGGCCCGCTTCGGCAGGATCCTCGTGAACACCCGCGCCGGTACAAATGCGTTGATCGCCCCCGACAGTGCTGTGCCCAGCAGCAGGAAGGGCAGCGCCTGCGTGGTGATGGCGAGACAGACGGTCCGCCAGGCCTGCACGGCCGGCGAGTCCAGCCACCGCCCGACGGAGAAGAGCACCAGACCGGGAACGACGGCCGCCCCCAGCAACAGCAGCGGCCAGGACCGCGGCCACCCGGCCGCCACGACATCCGCCTCCGCCGCTCTGGGCGGCTCAACCGTCGTCTGCACACGAGCTCCACATGTTCGATGTCCGCGTCGAACATAGCGGGCCATCGCCAGCCCTCGACGACCGGCTCCGGCGCGGGGACGCACTGAGCGATCCCGTCGCCGAGCAACCAGTCGATCGACCCGCTCCCGGCCACCGTGCCGAGCCGTGCGGGGTCAACGCCAGTCGACGGCGAACGCCCGCGCCGGGTTCTCCCTGAACATGCGCCGCACCAGCTCCTCACCCAGCTCCAGCGCGAGCCGCGGCCCCACCCGCCGCAGCAGATACGGCATCCCCGGGCCGCCGTCCACCGAGCGGGCGCCCGCGACCACCGTGTCCCCGCCGAGCAGCAGCCGGTCGCCGAAACCGGCCTCGGCCAGCGCCCGCACTCCGTCCGGCATGCGCCAGTCCGTGGCGTGATTGGCGCGGGACGGGCCGTCGAACGCGAGGTAGGCACCCGTTTCCGCAGCCTGTCGCTGGATCACGTGGTCGGGGGAGCGATTGAGATGGCCGAGGATCACCCGATGCGGCTCGACGCCCAACTCCCCGCACAGCAGGTCCAGTACGTCGAGTGCGCCCGTGCCCGACTCCAGGTGGACGGCGATCGGCGCGCCCGTCGCCCGGTGCGCCTCGGCCGCGGCGGTCATCGTCCACCTGTCGTGCGCGTCGAGGCCATGAAAGCCGCCCGCGACCTTGATGACCCCGGCACGGACCCCGGACGGCCCGACGCCCTCCGTCAGCTCGGCGACGAACACCCCGGCCAGCCGACCGCGCAGGCTCGCCAGCAACTCCCGGCTGTAGTGGGCCGCTTGATGCAATCCGGTCGCGCACACCACATGCACACCCGTGGCCCGGGACAGCGAGGGCAGATCGGCGACCCGCCGCCCCATCCCGTACGGCGTCCACTGCACGACACACCCACCGCCCACGGAACGGAACGCGGCCAACTCGGCCCGCGCGGCAGAAGCGTCCTCCAGTTCCTGACCGGGGAGCCGGGGACTGCGCAGAAAGAGATGGTCGTGCGCGTCGCACACCCCCAGCTCCCCGGGGTCCACATCCCCCAGCACCGTACGGACGACCCCCACGCCACTCACCACTGCCGGCCTCGCGGCAACCCGCCCCGCCCCGGCGCCGAAAGATGCAGCACCTGGAACACGTCCCCCTCCGCCTTCGGCCCCTCGTGCTCCCAGAGCGAGAAGTACACCAACTCCCAGCCGCGCGGGTCGACGGCCGCTGCCGCGAGCACCGCTCCCTCCTCCCCGGCCAGCCTCCGGGTCTCGGCCACGGCCTCCTCCATGACGGCCGCCACCTCGACGCCCTCCGGCACCCGACGGCGTCGGCGCACCGCTACGGCGGCGGGAGCACTCGCGGCGCCGCCCTCCTCGTACGCGAGGCCCGTCCACTGCAGCACCTCAGGCCGCCCGAAGTCGTCGGCGACCCCCTGGAAGGCACCGCCCCACAGGAAGCGGTTCATGCCCTCCACCGTGCTCCACAGGTAAAACGGCGCGTACTGGTTGACCGGCGAACCGTGCACCCCGCGCTCGCGCAGCAGATACGCCTTGATGCCGAGCCCGTCCCAGTCGTCGAGCAGATGACCGATCCGCGCGACCCGGCCCCGGATGACGTCCAGGTCGTAGTCGCCGGGCAGAGTGAGTTCGTACTGCATGGCATGCATCAAGTGCCTCCTGGGGCAGGGTACTTCCGGCCGGTCCGCACGTAACTGGACGCCTACCGGGGAGACGTGGGGGCGAGCAGGGAGAGCAGTCCCCGGACACCCGCGTCGAACGCGCCCGCCGAACCGGACGCGCGGGCCAGGACGTACCCGCCCTGCACGGTAGCGAGGACCGCCGCCGCGATCTCCTCGCCGTCCAGTTCCGGCCCGAACTGCCCCTGTTCCTTGCCCTCTTCGACGATTCCGGCGAGCCGCTCACGGATCCGGTCGAGCGCCTCGTCCACCGGCTCCCGCAACTCCGCGCTGGCGATCACGTCCGGGTCCATCGTCAGCCGCCCGATCGGACACCCGCGCAACACCTCGCGCTCGCGCCGCAGATACGCCTCGATCCGCTCGTACGGCGTGCCCGGCCCGTCGAGTACGCCCTCCGCGCCGGCGCGCAGCTCCTCGGACGTCCGCCGGATCGCCGCCAGCGCCAGATCATGCTTGCCCTTGAAGTGGTGGTACATGCTGCCCTGCCCGGCGCCCGCGCGCTCCAGGATCGCCTTGGGGCTGGTGCCCACGTAACCGCGCTCCCACAGCAGCTCACGGGTGGACTCGATCAGTCGCTCCGACGTGCTCATACGGCGACTGTACATACCAGTAGGTACAGAAGTCGAGCACCCCTGGAGCAGATGCAACGCGCTCGCGTACTCCCCGGGAGGTACACACACTGCCGCTGGCCGTACGACGACCCGGCCCCCTCCCCGGAGCCAGTCTCGACACATCACAGAAAGCCCGTCGAGGGCTCGGGACTCCTTGGAGATGAATCGACATGCAGACTCTGGCGAACTGGAACGGTGGCGGCCCCGGCCCGTGGATCCTGTTCTTCCCGCTGATCTGGGCGGCCGTGGTGGGCGTCGTGGTGACCGTGCTCCGCCGCACCGCCTGGCGCGGTCGCGTCACCCCGTGGCGCGCGATGCCCGCCCCC
>NZ_JAWOAI010000534.1:0-6402 GCF_033194735.1 Streptomyces sp. W16 | reverse complement strand
GACCACGAGCCCCGCCGCGACTACCACCCCACCGGCGCGCCTGCGCTGCCGCTCCATAACTGCCGTACCCCCGGTACGTCGCGGGCCCCTGTCGCCGCGTTCAACGAGCGGGCGGTCGGCCCCGTCACGCGCCACCGGGGCCGTACAACAGCACTACAACCGCCATACGAGTCCTTTACCCGCGCTCGGTAACGTTGTCGGAGTGGCGCAGCTGGACGGCCGAGAGGCTCCCCCCATACATCCGGAACATCGCACGACGCTCGTCGAGCAGGGTCCCTTCTGCTTCGGCCGGTGCGTGTGCGGCTGGCGCGGTCCGGCGAGACGGGCGAGAAGCCAGGCCAGGACGGACGCCGCGGGGCACCTGTCTGTTCCGAACCCGTGACATGAGCGCGAGAACTTGTGGGACGCCGGACGTATCTCACTTCACGGAATCCCCACAGGAGGCGAAATGGAACGGCGTACGTTCATAGGCGGCGGCGCGGCTGCGATAGCGGCGGTCGCGACGACCGCGTGCAGCGGCGGCAAGAGCAACGGCAGTGGTGACACGGCCGCCGTGGCCAACGCCGCCAAGACGACGACCGGCACGGGCAGGCTGCCCGCCGCCGCGGCCAACTGGGCCGCCCTCGCCCGCGATCTGGACGGCACCCTGGTCCGCCCCGGTGACGCCTCCTGGAAGACGGCCCACCAGCTCTACAACACCCGCTTCGACAACCTGAAGCCGGCCGCGGTGGCCTATGTCGCGAACCCCGACGACATCCGCTCCGTCCTCTCCTACGCCCGCGCCCACAGCATCAAGGTCGCGATCCGCAACGGCGGCCACTCCTACGCCGGCTGGTCCTCCGGCGACAACCGGCTGATCGTCGACGTGTCGAAGCTGAACAAGATCCGGGCGAGCGGTTCCAGCGCGGTCGTCGGCGCCGGCGCCAAGCTGATCGACGTCTACCGGGGCCTCGCCGCGAAGGGCGTGACGATACCCGCCGGCTCCTGCCCGACGGTCGGCGTCTCCGGCCTCACCCTCGGCGGCGGCCACGGCGTGGTCTCCCGGGCGTACGGCCTGACCTGCGACAGCCTCACCCAGGCCACGCTGATCACCGCCGACGGCAAGCAGCTGGTGGCCAACGCGAGCGAGAACAAGGAACTGTTCTGGGCGCTGCGCGGCGCCGGCAACGGCAACTTCGGTGTCGTCACCGAGCTGCAGTTCAAGACGCACCCCGCGCCCCAGGCCGTGTCCGGGTATCTGACCTGGCCGTCGTCGATGGCCGCGGCCGTGGTGAAGGCCTGGCAGGAGTGGGGCCCCGACCAGCCCGACGAGATCTGGTCGTCGTGCCACCTCTCGAACACCCCCGGCGGCATCCCCAAGGTCTCCGTCGCCGCCTTCTCCCTGGGCACCTACAACGAACTGCAGAACGCGGTCGACAAGCTGGCCCACCTCGTCGGCGGCAACGCGTCGAGCGTCTCGCTCAGGCGGCACACGTACGAGGAGTCGATGAACGCCTACGCGGGCTGCTCGTCCTTCTCCACCGACGCCCAGTGCCACCTCCCGGGCTCCACCCCGGGCCGCTCCCCGCAGGGCGCGCTGGCCAGGGAGACCTACACGGGCCGCTCCGACTTCTTCGACCGCTCGATCTCGGACGCGGGCATCCAGACGATGCTGGCGCAGATGCGGTCGGTCAGCGGCAACGGCGACATCGCCCTGACGGCCCTGGGCGGCGCGGTCAACCGGGTCTCCCCCACGGCGACGGCCTTCGTGCACCGCCGCTCCCGCATGCTGGCCCAGTACCTCGTGTCCTGGCCGGCCGGCACCGCGGGCGCCGCCGCCCAGTCCTGGCTGACGAGGTTCCACACCGCGATGAAGCCGTACGCCTCCGGCGCCGCCTACCAGAACTACACGGACCCCACCCTCACCAACTGGCGCAAGGCGTACTACGGCGACGCGGCGACCCGCCTGACAACCTTGAAGAAGCAGTACGACCCGAACCGCTTCTTCAGCTACCCACAGGGCTTGTAAGCGCCCCATAGGGGCGCGGGGCTGTGTCTATTTGCGGCTCCGCCGCGTGGGCGCGGCCAGCCACAACGAGCCCGCAGACGAAGAACCGGCCTTCCAGCGGAGCGCTACGCCGCCAAGTCCCGTTCCTCAGTCCCCGAAGTCTCCGAACGCGCACCCGGAATCACCGCGTCCCGGGCAAGACGACGGGCATCGGCGGACCGAACCAACCACCCACCCCACGCCGAGCTCTCGACAGCCTTGAGCACCGGCGTGAGCAGAGCCATCGCGAGCGGAGACAGAAGGAGAGCGACAGCCGTACCGAGCGCGAACCCGCCGATCACGTCGGTCGGGTAGTGCACGCCCATGTAGACCCGGCAGAACCCCTCCACCAGCGCGAGCCCGATCCCCAGCAGCCCGAACCGCCGGTCCGCGACGAACAGCGCGACGCCCATCGCCATGGTGATGGTGGCGTGATCACTCACGAAGGAGTAGTCGGTCTTACCGGAGACGAGGACATCGATGCCGGTGTGGTCGAGGAAGGGGCGGGGCCGCTCCACGAACCCGCGGATGGGCACGTTCACGAGGACGGCGATCGCGGCGGCCAGCGGAGTCCAGACGAGCGCCGCGACGGACTGGGCGGAGTCCTCGTTCCCGCGCCGCCGCACAGACCACCAGCACCACACCACCAGCAGCACCATGGCGACCAGCAGTCCGTACTCACCGACGAACCCCATGACCCGGTCGAACCAGTGCGGCGCGTCCTTGGCGAGGCCATTGATGTCGTAGAGCAGATCGACGTCGGGGTTCGACCCGGATTCGGCGAGTACAGCCATGGTGCTGCGGCTCCTTCGTCGTGGTTCCGGGCGCACCTCGCGTGCGCATTACTGAACAGGAACGCATGGCCTCACTTCATACGTTCCACACTCCACCGAATGATCACGCAGACGTTATCGAAGAGAGACTCATCGCCGCAGCTCAGGGGGTGGGTTCACGCTCGGTTCACACCGTCGTGGGGAGCGCTTTCGCGCCATCTTCGGTGACCCGGGTGGCCCCGAAGTAATCAGGGGTGTCAATGGGGTCGAACCGGATCACAGCACCCGTCCGGGGCGCGTCGATCATGTATCCGCCGCCGACATAAATCCCCACATGCCGGATGGCGCGGGAATTGGTGAGGTCGTCCGAGAAGAACACGAGATCTCCCGGCAGCAATTCGGCCCGCTGCGGATGCGGTCCCGCGTTGTACTGGTCGTTCGCAACGCGCGGCAGGGTGATCCCCGCGCTCTCGAACGCGGCCTTGGTCAGCCCCGAGCAGTCGAAGCGCCCGTCCTGGTCGGCGGTGCCGTTCCCGCCCCACAGATAGGGGGTGCCGAGCTTGCTCTGTGCGTAGGTGATGGCGGTGGCGGCCTGCTCGGAGGGGTCGACCCGGCTGACGGGCGCGGCGAAGCTCTGCTCCAGCGACGTGATCGTCTTCACGTAGTTCTTGGTCTCCGCGTACGGCGGCACACCCTGGTACTTGATGACCGCGTACGCCCCCGCGTTGTACGAGGCGAGCATGTTCTCGCTCTGGTTGCCCGGCACGTCCTTCACATACGAGGCGAGCTGGCAGTCGTAGCTGGCGGCCGACGGAATCGCGTCGTTCGGGTCCCATACGTTGCGGACGCCGTCCCCGTTGCCGTCGATCCCGTGCGTGGCCCAGGTCCCGGGGATGAACTGCGCTATCCCCTCGGCCTTTGCCGGGCTCTTCGCGTTCGGGTTGAAGCCGCTCTCCTGGTAGAGCTGGGCGGCGAGCAGCGCGGGGTTGAGGGCGGAGCAGAGGTTGCCCCACTTCTGCACGAGTGACGAATAGGCGGCCGGTACGGCGCCCTTGGCGAGCGAGACGCTGCCGCCGCCGGCTCCGTTGACGAGGTTCCCGGCGACGAGGTATACCCCGACGACGAGCAGCATCACGAAGCTGAGCCCGAGCCCGGCCGCGACCCCACCGATCACCCATACTTTTCGCACGGCTCAACCCTCCCCCATGTCAGCCCTGTTCAAGGCCATTTCGGGGCAGGGTGGCGGCATTTCGCTGTGTTTCCGCCGGATGTGACGCGTATTCAGCGAGTCGGCCGGGACGTGCGGTGGCCCTTATTCCGGGTCGCTCGTGGCGTCCTTGTACAACTCGGCCGCTTCTTTCCCGAGCACGACACTGTAGGAAATGTCGGGTGTCAGTCCGCCCTGTTCATGTCCGCCGATGACGCCCACGACCTGCTGGTCCCCGTTCACCCAGGGGCTGCCGCTGGTGCCGCCGGTGAAGCCCGGGCAGTCGATGCGCTGCTGGGTGGCGCTGTGCTGGGTGGGCTTGTTGGTGCAGTTGATGGGCTGGTCGGTGGCGGAGGGGTAGCCGGTGATGGTCACGGCGGTGGCCCCGGTGGCCATGCCGGTGGCGAACCGGTCGGCGCCGACCACGTCCTCGATGTTCTTACCGTCGACCTCGGCGACCGTGGCGAAGCCGATGTCGCTGTCCTCGGCCTGCCCCTGGTTCCACCCGTCGGGCAGGTACCGCTGCACGACCTTCCACACCCCGTACGGCGCCTTGCCGTCCCGGTAGCCGGGCACGAACACGTCGCCGGGGTCGCCGTCCAGGCAGTGGGCCGCGCTGACGATGAGGTTGTGCCCCGCGCTGTGCACCACGGACGCGGTGCAGTGGTGGCCGCCGGCCAGGCTGGTGGCGTGGGCCGACCCGAACAGGGCTCCGACGCGCACGCTCTGTTTGTTCACCTCCGTCACGGTGGTCACCCCGAAGGGCCCCGGGCCGTCGTCGGCGGTCGCCACGGACGCCGAGGTCAGGGCCAGCGTCACCACGGCGACGAACAGCGCGTACCGGCGGTTGCCCGCGAGGCGAGCGGAACGGGAGATGCGTGAGCTGCGCTTCATCGGCCCCCACTTTGTCCCACGAAGGTGAGAAAGGACGTCGACGTTTGCTGAGATTTCGCTGTGAAGCTCTGAACAGGCTGCTCATGCGGCGTTACGTTCTGCGGTCAGTCCACCGTACTGTCCTCCCGCCTCTCCTGCCCCCTGAGCGATACTCGATGCCACTCCGGCACCAGAAAGAGGGAAATCCCCGTGTCCGACATCCCCCCCGACCTCACCTGGGAACGCGCCGCCCCACCGGACGCGACGGGCCCGGGCCCCTGGATAGAGATCGCCTTCGGCGAAGGGGACGACGGCGAGGCCCCGGTCTACATCCGCGAGACCAGCGACCCGGAGAACGTGGTCACCACCAACCGCCGCAAGTGGGACGCCTTCGTACTGGGCGTACAGGCAGGCGAGTTCGACCACTTCGTGGAAGGCATGGCGGACGCCATGGACCCAACAGCCCCGGAAAACGGGCCACATGCATAGAAGCCGCGTCTTCGCCCTCCTGATCGACACCCCCGGGCCGGAGGCCGCCGCCGCTGCGGCCTTCTGGTCGGCGGCCCTAGGCGCCCCCGCCGCACCGGTCCCCTCGGAGGAGCAGTTCACCACCCTCCACGATGCAATCCCCGGTCTGGTCACGGCGGTTCAGTCGATCGACGACACCAACCCGCGCTTCCACATCGACATCGAGACCGACGACGTGGAGGCGGAGACCGCCCGCCTGCTCGCCCTGGGCGCGACCCCAATCTCCCGCTGGCTGGAATGCCGCACCCTGCGCGCCCCCGGCGGCCACCTCCTGTGCGTGCTGCCGGTGCACAGCGACCCCGAGGTCTTCAACGCCGAGGCGCGCAGCTGGAGTTGACGGGCCCGGTACCGCTCAGAACGTCGTCGTCATCCCGCCGTCCACCGCGATCGTCTGCCCCGTGATGAACGACGCCGCGTCGCCCGCCAGGAACACCACCAGCCCCGCGATCTCGGCCGGCCGACCCCAACGCCCCAGCGCGGTACGGGTCTTGAGCCACCGACCCCACTCCGGGTCGTCCGCGAGCCCGGCGTTGACCTCGGTCGCGAACGTCCCCGGAGCCACCGAGTTGACCGTCGTGCCGCTGGGCCCCAGGTCCGCGGCGAGTGCCCTGGTCAGCCCGTCGAGGCCGGCTTTGACCGTGGCGTAGGCGATGTCCCCGGTGCGGCCCAACTGGCCGACGACGGAGGAGACGTTGACGATGCGGCCTGGGGTGCCACGTGCGGCCAGGCCCTCGGCGACGGTCCGGCTCAGCGCGTACGCCGAGGTGAGGTGGACGTCCAGCATGCGCGCCAACGCGTCCGGGGTCATGTCGTACAGCCCCCGCCGGTCCCGTTGGCCGACGTTGTTGACCAGGATGTCGATGTCCCCGAGCCCGCTCACCGCCTCCCGCGCCGCGGCACGCTCGGTGACGTCGAAGGTCGCGGCCGATGCGTCCAGCCCGTCGTCGCGCAGCGCGGCGACGGTCGCCGCGACGGTGGCCGGATCCCGCCCGTTG
>NZ_JAWOAI010000533.1:0-6419 GCF_033194735.1 Streptomyces sp. W16 | reverse complement strand
CAGGCGCAGCCCTGCCAGGGCGGGCGCGAGACGGGCGGCGACATGAGCGGGGTGACGGCCCGTCTCCTCGTCCAGGGCGGCGAGCACGCGCCGCTGCTCGGCGGGCGGGCAGAGCGACAGATGGAACACCAACTGCCGCCAGGCGTACGCCACGTCCTTGATCGCGGCGTACGGCCGCGGGTTGCCGTGCACCCGGCCCGTCAGCCGGCACACGGTCACGAAACAGCGCTCCGCCAGTTCGGCCCAGCCCGGCTCGGGGGCGATGCCCACCCGGTGGACCAGCGTGGCCAGGTTGTGCGTGGTCAGGATCTGGGACTGCTCGATCACCTTGCCGTTGTCCGCCACCCAGGAACCGTGCGGGACACCGGACTTGGGCCGGGCCGGCGCCGAGGACGCCGCCTCGGCACGCTTCGTGCACAGTCGCGCGAACCCGGGAGACGTCCGGGCCCCGTGCGGCCGGCCGGCCGCCTCGCTCGCCTCGGCGATCGCCAGATTGCGGATCGCCGCGTAGTCGATGCCGTAGTACCGCTCGTACAGCGAACCGCGAAGCAGCTCGGCGGCGATCCGGGCCGCCACGAGGAACTTCGGCCCGAAGGTGTTCATGAAGATGTCCGCGGCCAGCTCCTCCACCATCGGAGCGCCCAGGTCGGACTGGCGGGCGAGCACGCCGAGTTCCCGCACCAGCGGGTTGGGCAGGATCGTGCCGGGGAATCCGCTCACCGCCAGCTCGCCCAACTGCCGCAGCACCAGGGCCGCTTCGGCCGTGCCGTCACCGCGCTGCGCGGCGACCGCCCGCACCCAGGGCAGCTCCTCGATCCGGATCTGCCGCTCCAGGTTGAGCAGGAGCAGCGAGCGGCGGTTGCGGAAGGCGCGGTAGTTCGCGGCCATCAGCGTCCGCAGCGCTTCGTCGTCGTAGGCCCGCGAGCTGGTGACGGCGACCAACTGCGGTACCAGCTCGGCCAGTACCTCGGCCGAGGGCACAACTCCCCGCTCCACCAGGACGGCGACCGGTGCGCTCAGCGCGCCCTCGACCACCCGGCGCAGCACGGGCGGGAGTTGGGCGCCGACGGGCACGCCGGTCTCCAGCTCCTCCGGGCCGGACACGGGGGCGAGTACGGGGGTGAGATCGGCGATGCCCGACTCCTGGGGCAGCACGGCGAGCCGGCCCAACACCACCTGCGCCAGGGCGTGATGGGAGGGGAGAGCGGCCTGGACCCGCTGCGCGCTCCGCAGCTCGGTGTGCGCAGGCGATCCCGGCAGACCGCGCCGCCGCACCATCGACGCGACGGCATGCCGCAGCAGCCCGAGCCGGCGCGCGTCCAACTCCCGCCCGGTGACGGTCTCCTCCAGCGCGCCGCGCAGAATGCCCAGGTTCTCCTTCGGGCTGCGGTGCTTTCCGCAGCGGGTGTGCTCCTCGGCCAGCAGCCGATAGCGGTCCAGCAGGGCGGCTCCGCGCTCCAACCAGGCGTCGTCCGGGGCGAGTTCCAGCACCCGGCCGTCCGCCCCGCCCGCCGTCTCCAGCCAGAGCGCGAGCAGCTCGTCCCCGAACGGCTGCCATACGGCGAGTGCCTCGCGCTGCGTCTCCACGGCCGCGTTCGGCCGCCGCCGGACGAGCCTGTCCACGGTGTTTTCGACGCTACGGCGGTGCAGCGCGTCGGTGACGTCCGACGCGGGTCGGCCGGCCGCCGGGCGGGGCAGGAACCGGAGTTGACCGGCGAACGGCTCCAACTCCGCGACCAGGTCCAGCGCGGCGGCCGTCTCCCCGTGCCGCACCAGCCACGCCATGGTGAGCAGCGCGCCCTCCTCCGGCACGGTCACCTCGTACCGCCCGCTGTTCAACTGCCCCAGCAGCCAGGTGAGTCCGGTGTCGGTGAGGCAGTGCGCGAACAGCGCCCGCCGGTCCGCGGGCACCCCGAACCGCTCCGCGAGCCGGATCTCGTACGGCTGGAGCGGGCCGCCCGCGCTCGGGGTGCCCGTGGCGAAGCCGCCGCGTACCACCTCGGGGGTGACCCAGGCCGGCAGCCCGGCCACCGGGGTGCGCGAACCGATCGTCAGCCGCCCGCCCGCCATTCCCGAGAGCACGGCGCGCCAGCGCTGCACGCGGCCCTCCGCGCGACGGCGGGTGTCGGCGTCCTCGTGGGTCAGCGCGGTCGTGAAGGCCTTGGCCAACTGGCCCAGGGCATAGCCCGGGGCCGCGGTGAGGTGCTGCTGCTCAGCGTCGTCATCCATAAGCCGACGTGGCGGGTACTGCCCCCGCGCCCTCCGGGTCCAGAGCCCGGTGCTCTCCTGACTGAGCTACACGCCGATGAGCAGCGACGTTAGAGGGGGAACGGGCGGCCGGACAAGTGGATTTCGGTCACAGCACCTTCCGGTGGACCAGCGCCGACAGCATCAGCGCCCCCGGCAGCAGCGGCACCCACACCGTCAGGACGCGGTAGCCGATGACGCTCGCCGTGGCCAGGTCCATGGGGGCGCCGAACGCGACCATCGTGAACACCGTCGCCGCGTCCACGGGACCGATTCCGCCGGGTGCGGGCACGGCGCCGACCGCGGTGCTGGCGGCGAGGAACGCGAGGACCACCTGCGCCCAGGTCAGCGACAGGCCGAGTGAGGCACCGACCGAGAAGATCACGGTCGCCTGGAGCACGGGAGCGGCGGCGGCCCCGCCCCACAGGGCGAGGATCCTGCTGGGCATGGTGTGCAGCTGGCGTACGTCGGTCAGGGCGGCGCGGACGCAGCGGAGGGCCGGGCGGCGCAGCCGCCGGACGAACGTCAGCAGCACGGCGGCGGTGCCGAGAGTGGCTGCCACCCCGCCGAGCGCCAGGAGCAACGACCAGCCCTTCGGGGCGAGTCGGCCGAACGGCAGTATCTCGGGGAAGGAGATGAGGAAGACCAGCAGCACGAGCGTCTTGGCGATCGGCCTGACCAGCGAGTACAGGGCGAGCGAGGCGGTGGCGCGGGTGAGGGGGATGCCCTGGCCCTGGAGGAAGCGCAGCGTGACGGCGTGGGCGCCGATGCTGGCCGGCAGGGCGTGGTTCGCCGTGCCGGCCGCGAACTGCGAGGCGATCAGCAGACCGGTCGGCAGCCGTTCCGGCACGGCACCCTGGCGGACCAGGGCGGCGGTGCCCCAGCCGAGGCAGGTGAAGAAGAACGCGGCAAGCAGCCACCAGGGGTCGGCGGAGGCGAGCCGGGCCGTGCCGTCGTACATGGCACGCCAGTCGACCGCCGCCCACACCCCGATGAGCAGGAGGGGCAGCAGGGTCAGGACCTTGGTGGCGAGGCGCGCGGCGGAGGGGAGACGGAAGGGGACGGGGGCGGGGCCGGCGGTGGAGGCGGGGAGCGGCCCGGGGATCTCTTCGAGCGGAAGCAGGGACACGAGGCGAAACGTTCCCATCCGGTATGACGCAGTGGTGTCGGGAAGCGGAAGGGGTGCGGGCGGCTGGGCGAAGCGGACGGCGCTGAACAAGCGTAACCGAGCCGAATTCATTGCCTGAATCAACAATCCATCGGTTTGTTGACTTTAGGTTGAGTGAGCCATTTGAATTCCAGTATGACCCACGCCGAGCGTTCGTCCGCCGCCATCGCCCTCCCTGTCGACCTCGACGAGGCGGCCCACCGCTGTCTGGTCGCGGGCTTCGACGGCGTGACGACGGTGCCGGACACCCTCAAGCGGCTCATCGACCGCGGCCTCGGCGGGGTCATCCTGTTCACCCGCAACATTCGGGACGCCGGGCAGGTGCGCCGGCTCACCGACGAACTCCGCGCCCTGCGCCCCGACTTGCTCGTGGCCATCGACAACGAGGGCGGTGACATCGGCCACTTGGTGAACGCCGACGCCCCGGACGTCCCCGGCTCCTACGCCCTCGGGGTCGTCGACGACCCGGCCCTGACCGCCCGTTGCGCCGACGCCCTCGCCGGGCACCTCGCCACCCTCGGCATCACCGCCTCGTACGCCCCCGTCGCGGACCTCCAGCACCAGCCGCGCAACCCGATCGTGCGCACCCGCTCCTTCGGCGCCGACCCGGAGCTGGCCGCCCGCCATCTGCGCGCCTGGATCACCGCCACCGACGTACGCGGCATCGCCTCCTGCGCCAAGCACTTCCCCGGCCACGGCGGCACGATCACCGACAGCCACCACGGCCTCGCGATCGACCCGCGGCCCTACGACGAACTCCTCGTCGACCTCGAACCGTTCCGCGCGGCCGTCGCCGCGGGCGTGCCCATGCTGATGAGCGCCCATGTCGTCTTCCCGGCCCTGGACGCCAACCGCCCCGCCACCCTGAGCCGCCGCATCCTCGGCGACCTGCTCCGCCTCGACCTCGGCTTCGACGGCGTCCTGGTCAGCGACGCGCTGGAGATGAAGGCGATCGCCGACGAGTACGGCGAGGCGGCCGGCGCCCGCATCGCGCTCGCCGCCGGAGCGGACCAGGTCATCGTCGCCGTACCGGACCTGGCGGTCACCCTGGCCTGCCGGGACGCCGTCCTCGACGCACTGCACGCGCGCATGCTGGCGGAGGAGCGGGTCTGGGAGGCGGCCGGCCGGGTGCGGCGGCTCGCCGAGCGGTACGCGACTCCCCGCCGGGCGGTCACCGCCTGGGACGCCGATGCCGGGCTGGAGGCGGCCCGCCGCGCCGTACGCACCCGGCCCCTGCCGCCGCCCGTGCGCGGCGCCCATGTCGTCGACCTGTTCCCGGCCCCGCACCCCGCCCTGAACTGGGGCGGCGAGGACCTCCTCACCGAACTCCGCGCCATAGACCCCACGGCAACCGGCACCGCCATCAACGAGGAGCCGGCCGACCCCGCCGCCCTCGTCGACGCGATCGCGGGCCGCGGCGCGCCCCTGGTCCTCGCCACCTCCGACGCCGTTCTGCACCCCTGGCAGGCCCGACTGCGCGACACCCTGGCGGCCCGCCGGCCCGACGCCGTACTGGTCGACACCGGGCTGCCGGAGAGCGGCACCCTCTGCTCCTACGGGCGTGGGCGGGTCAACCTGCGGGCGGTCGCGGAGGTACTGGCCGGCGTGTGAGCGTCATGACAGGTGTACGACTTCCTTGATGCCGCGTGCCGCCAAGTACCCCTCGTCCTCCGCCCGTTCGGCCAGGACCACCGCCGGGCGCACGCCCTCGGTACGCAGCCGCATCCACTCCTCGAAGTACGCGCCTCCAGGACCGGACACCGACCGGGTGCCCGGGGTGCAGTCCAACACCAGCGCGATCTCACGGAGTCGGACGGTGTGCGGCTCGGCGATCGCGGCGGCGAAGGCCTCGGCGATCGGCTTGGCGCGACCCGCCGAGTCGAACAGGCCCAGCGTGTATTCGAGTTCGGGATAGTCGGCCAGCGAACGGTCCACATCGTGCGAGCACCACCAGGTCACACCCCACAGCCCCGCGCACTCGGCCGCGTTGCGCACGGTCGCGCGCGCGAACTCCGGGGCGTCGGCCGCCGGGATGTGCGGCTCGGGCGCACCGGTCTCCTGGACCCAGACGGGCCGGGCCGGGTCGGTGGCGTACGCCTTCGCCAACTCCGTGCCGTACTCGGCGAGATGGAGCACCTGCGGGGAACGCGGACCGTAGCGGCGGGCGCAGTCGCCCGAGAACACCCACGGGTGGACGGTGGTCAGATCGCCCTTGCGGGCTGAGGCCTCCGGGGTGAAGGGGTGGTCGTCGCCGTACCAGGCGGCGTCGTACGCGGAGTGCGTGACCAGGCGGTCCGGCGGCAGCTGCTCGCGGGCGGCGGCCAGCAGCGTGTCGAGATAGTGGTCCACCTCGTCCGCCGTCACCGGGTTGTGCTCCACCAAGTTGTTGAGCTCGTTGCCGAGTTGGAGACCGATCAGGTTCGGGCGGTCGGCGAGGGCGTTGCCCAGGGTGCGCAGCAGCTCCGCCTGGGCCGTGATCGCCTCCTGGTCGGTGAACACATTGCGGTGGTGCCAGCCGCGGGTCCACTCCGGGTAGAAGTCGAAGCTCGACAGATGGCCCTGGACACCGTCCACGAGGACGTCCAGGCCGGCCTCGCCCGCCAGGTCGACCAGGTGCACCAACTGATCCACGGCGGTCCTGCGGATCAGCGTGCGGTTGGGCTGGAGCAGCGGCCAGAGATGGAAGATCCGCACGTGGTCCAGGCCGAGCCCGGCTATCTGGGCCAGGTCCTCACGGGCGTGCGCCGGGTCGAAGTCGTGCCAGGAGTGGAACCAGCCGCGGCGCGGCGTGTAGTTGACGCCGAAGCGAAGCGTAGGAATGGGATCCTCCCCGGGTCCGGTCTTGCCCTCCGTGAATGTATCAACCACCATAGTCAGTAATGAGCAATGATTTGAACCAGGAATTCATGGGTGATTTCGTCGTCGGCCTCGATGCCGGAGGCACCCGCACCCGCGCCGTCCTCGCCGCCGCCGATGACGGGCGCCCCCTCGGCGAGGCCGCGGC
>NZ_JAWOAI010000532.1:0-6431 GCF_033194735.1 Streptomyces sp. W16 | reverse complement strand
GGCTCGCGGCGGCCGAGGGGAC
The DNA here is from genome assembly GCF_033194735.1 of Streptomyces sp. W16. Classification (NCBI taxonomy): domain Bacteria; kingdom Bacillati; phylum Actinomycetota; class Actinomycetes; order Kitasatosporales; family Streptomycetaceae; genus Streptomyces; species Streptomyces sp. W16. Next base: position 6,409 of record NZ_JAWOAI010000532.1, on the reverse strand, counting down.
CGGGTGGCGGTCGGCGAGCGGAACGACCGGCGGGAGGTCGGTCTCGCCCAACACCACGTGGCGTACGACCCGTTCGGCGGCGCGGCCGTCGTCGTAGGGGCAGAAGCGCTCGCGGAACGCGGTGCGCAGCTGGGTCGAGCGGGAGCCGCGCCAGTGGTCGGTCGCGAAGATGTCGATCAGTTCGTCCTCGCTGCGCGCGACGGCGCCCGGGGGGAAGGCGCGCAGGTCGAAGTAGGTGCCGCGGGCCGCCTCGTAGGCCTCCCAGTCGTCGGCGTGGATGACGATCGGGCGGTCGAGGTTGGCGTAGTCGAACATCAGGGACGAGTAGTCGGTGAGCAGCGCGTCCGAGGCCAGGCAGAGCGATTCGACGCTGGGGTGGTCGGTGACGTCGATGATCCGGCCGGACGCGGCGGCTGCGAGGGGGCCCTCGTGCCAGTAGTGGGCGCGGGCCAGTACGACGAAGCGCGGGCCGAGGCGGCGCAGTACGCGGTCGAGGTCGAGGTGGGCGCGCTGGACGCGGCGGTAGTCGCGGTGGGTCGGGGCGTAGAGGAGGGCGATCGCGTCCTGCGGGATGCCGAGCGACTCGCGCAGCCGGTGCACGTCGGCCGAAGTCGCCTGCTGGAACACGTCGTTGCGGGGGTAGCCGTAGGCGAGCGTGGTGTAGCTGCCGGGGTAGACCCGTTCCCAGGTCAGGGTGGTGTGGCGGTTGGGGGACAGGACGTGGTCCCACTTGTCGACGCCCTTGAGGAGTTCGCCGAAGTCCATGTCCCGTGCTGCCGCCGGGCGTTCCTGGAGGTCGAGGCCCATGTGCTTGAGGGGGGTGCCGTGTTGGGTCTGGATCATGACCTGGCCGGGGCGCTTGACCAGCCGGCGGTCGAAGTTGACGTTGTTGACCAGGTACTTGGAGCGGGCCAGCGCGGTCCAGTAGGAGGCGGTGTTCGGGCGCAGCCTGCGGGTGGCGGCCGGGATCGTGTGGTGGTGCTCGGGGCGGGCGACCCACGCGGTGCGGATGTGCGGGGCGTGGGTGCGGAACGCGGTCTCCAGCGCGCCCGGGTTGCAGCTGTGGCCGCGGCCCCAGTAGGCGGCGAACACCGCGCGATCCCTTAGCGGGAGCCGGAGTTGGACGCGGTAGTGGAGCTGGAGAACGGCCGCCCTGAGCGTGCGGAGGGCCTTCGCGGTGAGCTTGACCGCGCTGCGGCGCCAGCTCATCGCCCGCTGCACGGCCCGGAACGTGCGGTGGACGCCGAAGTGGACGAGCGTGTGGCGCATCCGGGTGCGCACCGGGACCGTGGTGCCGGGGATGCGGTAACGGCGGTAGTGGGCACGGGCGTTGCGCAGGAACTCGGCGCGGGTGCCGCGCGGCAGCCGGTCCGGCTTGGTGAACACTGTCGCGAGGTGGTCGACCATGCGGCGGAACAACACCGGCCGCCACTGCGCGAGTTCGGGGCGCGCGTCGACGAACGCGAAGACCCGGTCGTACTGGTCGAAGACGTCGAAGTGCTTACGGCTGGTGGTGCCGAGGATGTTGCCCTGGCGGCGCTGGCGGTAGTGGACGCAGACCCGGTCGAGGGTCGCGATCGTCTCCGCGGCCATCAGCACCGGGTAGGTCCACGGGGTGTCCTCGTAGTAGCCGGGCGGGAAGGCGAAGCCCTGGCGCTCGACGAACTCCCGGCGGTACGCCTTGTTCCAGGCGACCATGATGACCCGGAGGAGCCCGGGGCGGTCTTCCAGCCGGAAGGGGGCCGGGCCCTGTTCGGTCAACTGGGCGGCGACCTTGTTGCGTTGGGTCTCGCCCGACCAGAAGGTGCGGGCGTAGTCGAAGACCAGGACGTCCGGCTCGCCGGTCTCCTTGATGCGGTCGGCGATCGAGCGCAGCGCGTCCGGCGTGAGCGTGTCGTCGCTGTCGAGGAAGACCAGATAGTCGCCGGTCGCCTGTTCCAGACCGGCGTTGCGGGCGCGGCCGAGGCCTTGGTTCTCGGGAAGGTGGACGGCGCGTACGCGGGCGTCGCGGGCCGCGAACTCGTCGATGATCGCGCCGCAGGCGTCCGGCGAGCAGTCGTCGACCGCGATCAACTCCAGATCGGGATACGACTGGGAGAGCACCGATTCCAGGCATTCGTGCAGGTACGCCTGGACCTTGTACGCGGGGACAATGACACTGAACCTGGGCAAGGGACATCCATGGGTCGGTCGGCGCGGGCGTTCTGCCCGGGAACGGCCGATGGAGTGACTTGGTTACGCCGCGTACGGCATACGGGGGACCCCCTGGTGAACGGGAAGAGGCGGGCCGGTGACGGCCCGCCTCCCGAAATGCGCCTGCTTTGTTGCTATTTGTGGGCTATTTGACCGCGCCCGCCATCACGCCGGACACGAACTGCCGCTGGAACGCGAAGAACACGGCCAGCGGGATCACCATGGAGATGAACGCACCGGGTGCCAGTACGTCGATGTTGTTGCCGAACTGGCGTACCTGGGTCTGCAGTGCGACCGTGATCGGCTGGGTGCTGGACTTGGTGAACACCAGCGCGACCAGCATGTCGTTCCACACCCACAGGAACTGGAAGATGCCCAGGCTCGCGATCGCGGGCCCGCCGAGCGGCATCACGACCCGCGCGAACAGGCGCAGTTCACCGGCTCCGTCGAGGCGGGCCGCCTCCAGGAGTTCGCGCGGGATCTCCGCGAAGAAGTTCCGCAGCAGGAACACCGCGAACGGCAGCCCGTACCCCACATGGAACAGGATCACCCCGAAGATGGTCCCGAACAGGCCGATCTTGCCGAAGAGTTCGGCGATCGGGATCAGCGCCACCTGCACCGGCACGACCAACAGGCTGACCACGCCCAGGAACCACCAGTCGCGGCCCGGGAACTCCATCCACGCGAACGCGTAACCCGCGAGCGCGCCGATCACCACGACCAGGATCGTCGCCGGGACGGTGATCAGGACGGTGTTCCACAGCGAGTTGGTGATGTCGCTGTTCTCCAGCAGCGTCTTGTAGCTGTGGAAGGTGAGTTGGGAGGGCTGGCTGAAGACCTTCCACCAGCCGCTCGCGTTCATGTCCTCCGGGCTGCGCAGTGACGACAGCAGCAGCCCGATCGTCGGCACCAGCCAGAACAGGCCGACGAGGATCAGGAACACCCGGACCAGACCCCCGCTCGCCGCCGCCGCGAGCCGCCCGCCGAGCGACTCCCGCGCCTTGACGACCTCAACAGGCCCTGTGTTTCCCAGAGTTCCGGCATCCGTGGTCATCGCCGCACCTCCCGCCTGAGCCGGCGCACATTGAAGAGCATCACCGGAATCACCAGCAGCAGAAGGAACACCGAGATGGCGCTGGCGATCCCCGGCTGGTCCTCCGAGAAGCCCTTCCGGTACAGCTCCAGGGCCAGCACGTTCGCGTCGTCCTGCGAGGAGCCCGGGGCGATGATGAAGACCAGGTCGAAGATCTTCAGCACGTTGATCATCAGCGTGACGGCGACGACCGCGAGCACCGGCGCCAGCAACGGCACCGTGACCCGCCGGAACACCTGCCACTCGTTGGCGCCGTCGACCCGCGCCGCCTCCAGCAACTCCCGTGGGACACCCGCGAGTCCGGCCGCGATCAGCACCATCGCGAACCCGGCCCACATCCACACGTACGACCCGATGATGGCGGGCGTGACGAGCGACGGGCCGAGCCACTCCACACCGTTGTACGGCGCCTTGAAGTTGCTTGCCGGGAGCCGGAGTTGGGCCCCGTCGGCCTTGGCGGGCAGCGTGAAGGTGCCGTCGCCCGCGGCCTTGGTCGAGGCGACCACCTTGCCGTCCTTGACGGCCTCGACGCGCATCCCGCCGTAGCCGAGTTCGGACGGGTCGACCGCGCCGAGCTTGCCGACGCCCTTGCCGCGGGTGAAGTCCTGCCAGGTCGTGCCGGTGATCTTCCCCGGCTCGGCCTTCGCGGCTGCGGCCTTCTTCGCGCTGTCGGGCATCTGGTCGGGGGCGACACCGACCAGCGGGAGTGTGATCGTCTGGCCGGTGTGGACCGTCGTACTGGTGATGAAGCCGCCGTGGTCCGCCTTCAGCGGGGACTGGCGGCCCGGGTGGGCGTTGGGGAACGCCGACGACGAGACGAACGTGTCGTGGATGCCGACCCAGACCGCGTTGGCGACACCCTTGTGCGGGTCCTGGTCATAGACGAGGCGGAAGATGATGCCGGCGGCCAGCATCGAGATCGCCATCGGCATGAAGACGACCAGCTTGAACGCCGTTCCCCAGCGCACCCGTTCGGTCAGCACCGCGAAGATCAGGCCGAGGGCGGTGGCGACCGTCGGCGCGAAGATCACCCAGATGACGTTGTTCTTCAGGGCGGTGCGGATGCCGTCGTCGGTGAACAGGGCCTTGTAGTTGTCGAATCCGGCGAAACCGTCGCCGGCCTGGTTGCCGAAGCTGCGGATCAGCGAGTACCCGATCGGGTAGACCACGAGCGCGCCGAGCAGCACCAGGGCGGGCAGCAGGAACAGCACTGCCACGGTCCTGCGGGTGCCGGTCACGCTCTTGCGACCGCGGGGAGGGACGGGGGCCCCGGGGGCCTCCGCCGCTGCCGATGCCATCGCCGGATCAGCTCCCGCTCGCGTACGCCGCCGCCGCGTCCTTCTCCAACTGCGCCTGCGTGCCCGCGATGTCCGTCGGGTTCTTCAGGAAGTCCTGGAGATCCTTCCACTCGCCCTTGCCGGGCGTACCGCCGAAGGACTGCGGGGCCTGGTCGGACATGTCGAAGCGGAAGTCGTCACCGGCCGCGATGAGCGCCTTGGCGATGGTCTGCTGCACCGGGTTCGGGTACGCCGAGTTCGGCACGTTCTTGTTCGGGGAGAGGTAGCCGCCGAGTTTCGCCTGGATCGTCGCCGCGTCCGGGGAGGCGAGGAAAGTCGCCAGCGCCTGGGCCGCCTTGGAGTCCTTCAGGATGACGGCCGCGTCGCCGCCCGAGACCACGGGCGAGCTGGAGCCCACCGCCGGGAACGGGAACACCTTCGCGTCGGTACCGACCTTCGCCTTCGTCTCCTGGATGTTGACCTGCGCGAAGTCACCCTCGTAGACCATCGCGCCCTTGGGCTGGTCGCCGCCGGTGAAGGTCTGCGTCACCGAGGCGGGGAACTCCGTCTGCAGCGCGCCGCTCTGGCCGCCCGCGATATAGGCCTTCTTGCCCCAGATCTGCGCGAGCGTGGTGAGGGCCTCCTTCACGGAGGGGTCCGTCCACTTGATCTTGTGCTGGGCCAGCGCGTCGTACTTCTCCGGGCCCGCCTGCGAGAGATAGACGTTCTCGAACCAGTCCGTCAGCGGCCAGCCGTCCGCGCCGGCGATGTTGAACGGGGTGACCCCGGAGTCGTAGATGGTCTGCGCGGTCGTCAGCAACTCCTGCCAGGTCTTGGGCTCCTTGGCGCCCGCGTTCGCGAAGACCTTGGCGTTGTACCAGATCAGCGACTTGTTGGCGGCCTTGTAGTACACGCCGTACTGCTTGCCGCCGACCTTGCCGATGTCCTGCCAGCCCTGCGAGTAGTTCTTCTGCAACTCCTTGAGCGCCTCGGGCCCAAGAGGCTTGGCCCACTTCTTGTCGACGGCCTGCTTGATGGCGCCGGGCTGCGGCAGCATCGCGACGTCCGGCGGCTGCCCGCCCGCGACCTTCGAGCCGAGGAAGTTGATGATCGGGTCCTGGGCGGGCACGAAGGTGACCTTGGCGCCGGTGCGCTTCTCGAACTCGGCGAGGACCTTCTTGAAGTTCTTCTGCTCGTCACCGGTCCAGACGGCGGCCACTTCGAGGCTCTCGCCGTTCAGCTTGGGGAGGGTGACCGTGCCCGTGCTCTCCGAAGGGGTGCTGGATTTGCCGCTGTCGCTCTTGTTGTCGCTGCCTCCACAGGCGGTGAGCGAGAGCGCCAGTGCTCCCGCGGCGACAACTGCCGCTGTGCGTACGGTGGTGCGTGTCCGGTTTGTGCTGCTCGTGCTGCGCATCACTGCCCCGTTCTTCGTTCCTCGTCGAACGCTCGAACGCTTCCGTGCGCACTGGTCTACGCCCGGTACTTGAACGCGGCAAGATGGCGTCCGCTGTCAAGTACGGGATCGTGATTGTGTCGTGACGTGGGGTTGTGTGGGCAACCTGTGAACGATCAGAGGAGCGACGGCACCTCCGCCGCCGACACCGAACGCGTCGCCCTCTCCAGCGCGCTGGCCAGGAGCGCCAAGTCCGTTGGCCCGTTGCCCAGTTCGCGGACCGGACGGCGGGCCGGGGGGTCGCCCATGCGCTGCCACTCCAGCGGGACGACCGTGGGGCGGAGCGTCGCCGTGCGCGGGATACGGCCTGTGACGCGACCGCCCTGGAAAGGGGTGCTCCGGCCGTCCGGGAGGGTCAGGCGACCGCGGCCGGGCGCCGGTTCGTCCGGGCCC
>NZ_JAWOAI010000531.1:0-6445 GCF_033194735.1 Streptomyces sp. W16 | reverse complement strand
ACGCACACCAGGGTCGCCAAGGGCCGCGCGCACGGCAGCAGTTCGGTGAGCAGCGGCCGGGTGGCGGCGGCCCCCTCGGTGAGCCGGCGCGCGAGCGAGCGGACCGTGGGGTGGTCCAGTACGTCGCGCAGCGCCAGGCCCCGGCCGAGTCGCGCGGTGAGCTTCATGGCGGCGAGGGAGTGTCCGCCGGCGTCGAAGAAGTCGTCGGTGACGGACAGTTCGCCGGGTTCGACGTCGAGGACGTCGGCGAACTGTGCGAGCAGCGCGGCTTCGTCGTCGTCGGCCGGCGGCACGCGGCCGGCGCCCGCGGTCCGCGCGGGCAGCGGGTGCCGTTCCAGGGCGGCACGGTCCGCCTTGCCGTTCCGGGTCAGCGGGAGCGCGTCCAGCGGCAGAACCAGGTCCGGGAGCAGATGGGCGGGCAGCGTCGCGGCGAGCGCGTCGTGCGCCTGGGCGGGGCCGGGTACGGCGGGGCCGGTGCAGAAGGCGACCAGCCGCCGCTCACCGCCCGTCCGGCGGACCAGGACGACCGCCTGGTCGATGCCCGGCAGGCGGGTCAGGGCCCCTTCGATCTCGGACAGCTCGACACGGAAGCCGCGGACCTTGACCTGGTGGTCGGCGCGGCCGGCGCAGTCGAGCACTCCGGAGGGCAGCCACCGTCCGATGTCACCGGTGCGGTAGAGCGTCGGTGAGCCGGAGTCGAGGACGTTGGCGCGGAAGGCCCGGGCGGTGCGCTCGGGGTCGTTGACGTAGCCGCGCCCGACGCCCGCGCCCGTCACACAGATCTCGCCGTGGCTGCCGACCGGGAGCAGCTGGTCGTCCGGACCCAGCACGTACAGCCGGGTGTTGAGGATGGGGCGCCCGATCGGGACCCGTTCGGTGTCGACCGGTTCCCTGAGCACGTGGTGGGTGACGTCGTCGGAGGCTTCGGTGGGCCCGTAGGCGTTGACCAGCGGGATGTCGTACGCCGCGAACCAGCGTCGGGTGAGCGCGGGCGGCAGCGTCTCTCCGGTGACGAGGACCCACCTCAGCCCGGGCAGTGGGGGCGGCGGGGAAGAGACCGTGCCGAGCAGGGCGTCGAGGTAGGACGGCACCACTTCGAGGACGCTGATCCGGTCCCGTTCCAGCGCCTCCAGGAGGCCGGTGAGGTCGGCGACGGACTCCTTGTCGTGGATGACGGTGCGTCCGCCGGTGAGCCAGGCGACCAGCAACTGCCAGACGGAGATGTCGAAGCACTGCGTGGCGAGCTGCGCCACGACGTCCGTCTCCCCGAGGCCGAGGTCGACGGTCTTGGCCCGGAGGTGGTTGAGCATGCCCCGGTGGTGGATCAGGGCGCCCTTGGGTTCGCCGGTGGATCCGGACGTGAAGATCACATAGGCCGGGTCGTCGGGGCCGGGACGCGGTACGGGCCCCGTCTCGTCAGGCGCGTCCTCGTATCGGAGCACGGTCGGGCCGCTCGGCGCCCGCAGCCCCCGCGCGTGTGCGGTGGTCGTCAGTACATGGCGGCAGCCGCTGCGCCGGAGCATCGCCGCCTGCCGGTCCGGCGGGTCCGCCGGATCCTGCGGCAGATAGACGGCGCCGGCCTTGAGCACACCGAGGACGCTCACGGCCCACGGGAGCCCGCGGTCCATGGGCATGGCCACCACATCTCCGTGACCGACGCCGGACGTCCTCAGGAACGCCGCGACACGGTCGGAGGCCCGGTCCAGTTCCGCGTACGTCAACAGCTCCCCGCGGTGGGTCACGGCGACGGCGTCCGGACGGATCCGCACCTGGGCGTCGATCAGGTCGAGGGCGGTGCCCGGCGGCAGTTCGGCCTCGGCTCCCGCGAACTCCTCGGTGAGCAGGCGCAGTTCGGCCGCGCCCAGCAGGGTGGCGCAGTTGCGGTCGTCGTCGGTGCGGGTGGTGATGAGCTCCAGGGCGCGGGTGTAGTAGCCCGCGATGCGGTCGATCTGCTCGGGCGGGAAGCGGCCGTCGTGGTGGTGGAGCGACAGGTGCACCTCGTCGGTGAAGGCGTCCTGCCAGAACTCGGCGCGGAAGGGGAACTCGGTACGGCTGGTGATGTCGTGTCGGCGGAGCTGGAATCCGCGGTCGCGGACGAGGTCCTTCAGTACGTGGAAGTGGGTGAAGTTGAAGACGCTCTCGAACAGGGCGCCGCGCACGCCGAGTTGCCGCTTCAGCTCGGCCAGCGGGACCCGGCGCGCCGGCAGCAGCGCGGCCTCCGTCCCGTAGACATGCCGGATCAGGTCGGCCCAGGTTCCCGGCGCCAACCGGGCACGGAACGGGATCGTGTTGAGGAACAGTCCGGGTAGGTGCTCGGCGCCCGGTGTCTCGGGACGGCCGCTGTGTTCGTAGCCGGTCAGGACGTCGTCCGTGCCGGAGACGAAGCCCATGACGGCGGTGTGGGCCGCGAGGAGCACGGACTTCACCGGGACCCGCAGCCGTTCCGCGACGCGCGGCACCGCGGCGGACACCTCGGCGGGAAGCGGCACGTCGCGCATGATCACGTCGGGCTGCTCGTCGGCCGGGCGAGGAGCCTCGTACCAGTGGGGCAGCCCGGTCGCCTCGGCTCCCTCCAGCATCCTGGACCAGACCGCCCGTTGCCCGGTCGAGCCGGCCGCCTCGCGCTCCAGTCGTACGTAGTCGGCGTAGGTGGTCGCGCACGGGGGGAAGTCGGGTCGTCCGCCGTCGCGCAGCGCGAAGTAGGCGGCGAAGAGGTCCCGGTTCACCGTCCCGACGCTCCAGCCGTCGAGCGCCGCCGCGTGATAGCTGAGGCCGTACTGGTAGCCGCGCTTCCCGAGCAGGTGGACGGTGATGCGGACCAGTCCCGTCCCGCCCATGGCGAACCCGCGCCGCAGTTCGTCGGCACGGTGGTCCTCCAGCCGGGCCTCCTGCTCCGCCGGCGGGAGGTCCGAGAGGTCGACGACGCCCAGCGGTGGCGGGGCGGTCGCGTGGACGATCTGGATCGGCGCGGAGAAACCCGTCGGACGGAACGACGTACGGAAGACGGCGTGGTGCTCGACCACCGTCCGCACGGCCGCCCGGAAGGCGTCGAGGTCCAGGGCGTCCTGGACGCGGTAGGAGGCGACGTCGTGGTAGAGGCCTCCGCCGCCGCTGCGGGCGACCTCGTACAGCAGGCCGGCCTGGAGGGCGCTCAGCGGGAAGGCGTCGACGGCGTCGTCGGGGAGCGCCTTCCGGTCGCCGGTGTCCAGCAGGGCGAAGGGCGCGGTCGTGGTGTGGGTGCTGTCCGTCCGCCGGGCCAGGGCGGAGAGTTCCGCGATCGTCGGATGGGCGAAGAGGTCCTGGAAGGAGAAGTCGAGTCCGGCGCGGCGGGCCCGCGCGAGGACGCCGATGAACTTGATGGAGTCGCCGCCGGACGCGAAGAAGTTGTCGTCGATGCCCACGCGTGGCAGGCCGAGGACCTCGCACCAGATGCGGGCGAGCTGTTCCTCGGCGGCGTCGCGGGGTGCGGCGAAGGCCGCGGCCCCGCGCCGGTCCGGCCGCGGCAGACTCTTCACATCCCGTTTGCCGTTGTGGTTCGTGGGGATCGCGGGGACCGTGACGATGTGCCCGGGAACCATGTACGCCGGCAGCTCCGCAGCGAACACCTCGCGCAGCTCCGCCTCCTGGAAGCCCTCGCCCGGCACCACGTAGGCGCACAGGGCCCGGTCTCCCGTCCCGTCCGGCACCGTGGTCACGGCGCATTCGCGCACTCCCCCGCAGCGGGTGGCGACGTGTTCGATCTCGCCCGGCTCGACGCGGTGGCCGCGGATCTTCACCTGGGTGTCGAGGCGGCCGAGGTACTCGATCGTGCCGTCCGGCATCCAGCGGGCCAGGTCGCCGGTCCGGTACAGGCGCTCGCCCGGCACGTTCGGATCCGGGACGAAGCGTTCCTCGGTGAGCCCGGTGGCGCCGAGGTAGCCGCGGGCAAGGCCGACGCCGGCGATGTGGAGCTCGCCCGGTGTGCCGAGCGGTGCGACGCTCCCGGCGCGGGTGAGCACGTGCAGCCGGATGTTGTCGATCGGCCGGCCGATGGGGACGGCGCGTGCGGGGTCGGCTTCGGCGCAGGGGAAGTGGGTGACGTCGACGGCGGCCTCGGTGGGGCCGTAGAGGTTGACGAGCCGGGTGCCGTGCGGTGTGCCCAGCAGGGTGCGGAAGGCCGACGCCTGGCCGGCGGCGAGGGCCTCGCCGCTGGCGAACACCTGGCGCAGGGTTCTCAGGCGTCCGGCGGTGTCGTCCGCTTCGACGAGGCCGAGGAACGCCTGGAGCATCGAGGGGACGAAGTGGGCGGTGGTCACGCCGTGTCGGGCGACGCGGGCGGCGATGCGTTCGGGGTCGCGCTCGTCGCCCGACGGCAGTGTGCAGACCGCCGCTCCGGCGAGGGACCACCAGAAGATCTCCCAGAGGGAGACGTCGAACGTGAACGGCGTCTTGTGCAGGATCACGTCGTCGGGGGTCAGGGGGTAGGCCCGCTGCATCCACGTCAGACGGTTGACGATCGCCCGGTGTTCGATCATCACCCCCTTGGGCCGGCCCGTCGAGCCCGAGGTGTAGATGACGTAGGCCAGATCGGCGGGCCTGGTGCCCGCGTCGGGGTCGCTCTCCTGCGGCGCGTAGGCGGAGGGGTCGCTCACGTCGACGAACTCCTGGGCTGCCGCCGCTGTATGACGGGTGGAGGCATCGCCCAGGACGACGCGCGTGCGGCTGTGCTCCAGCACGTAGGCGATACGGGCCGCGGGCAGTGTGGGGTCGACGGGCAGATAGGCGGCGCCTGCCTTGAGGACCGCGTAGAGAGTCGTCAGTTCGAGGGGTGAGCGGGGCAGGCACACGCCCACCACGTCGCCGCGTTCGACGCCGAGCGCGCGCAGCCGGTGCGCGAGGCGGTTGGCCCGCCGGTTGAGCTCGCCGTACGTGGTGCCGTCGTCGGCGATCGCGACGCGCTCCGGGGTGGCCGCGGCCGTCGCCTCCAGGAAGCCGTGCAGGGGGGTGTCCGCCGGGAACTCCGCCTCCGTGGCGTTGAATTCGGCGAGCCGGGCCTCCTCCTGCGCGTCGGCCCGGAGGTGTTCGGCCAGCGGGGCGTCCGGATCGCTGCGTACGGCGTCCAGGACGCGCACGTGGGCGAGGGCGAGGCGTCGGACGGTGGCGCTGGTGAACAGGTCGGCGCGGTAGGTCAGTTCGGCCACGTCACGGCGTACGTCGAGGCGGATCGTCCAGGGGAACGCGACCGCGTCGGCGCCGTCGCCGTCGCCGTCCACCTCGATCAGCAGGTCGGAGGGGACGAGTCCGGCCCGGTCGAAGAGGGGGGCCACCGGTGCGTCCAGGTGCCGTGCCGCTTCGGCGTAGTCCGCGCGTACGGCGGCCAGCAGTCGCCTCAGGGAGGTGCCGGGGGATATGGGCACCGCCAGCGGGAAGTGCCCGGAGCCGTCCGGTGCGGAGGTCACCACGCTGACCACACCGGTGTCGGTCGCCCGGGCCGCCGCCACGGCGAGCGCGGCCGTGTGCAGGGCCCGGGTGAGCGTGGGTTCGTTCCGGGTGACGCGCCGGATCTCCGCGGCCGTGTCGGCGCCGATTGCCACGGACCATGTGGCCAGGGGGTGTTCGGGGTCCTGGCCGAGGAAGTCCCGCGGCAGCACGGTCGGTTCCGGGTGCTCGGCGATGCGGCGCCGCCAGAACGCGGTCTGTTCGGGATCGGCGTGGACGGTTCGCGGGGACGCGACTGTGGAAGCCATGCGGCGCACACCTCAGCAGTCTCAGAAGTCGAAGTCGGGAGTGTCGGGCACGAGCGCGACCGACCGGGGTGGAAGGACGGGACGATGCGGGTTCTCCGCCAGCCCCTCCAGGAGTCCGAGGAACACCCGCAGGAGGTGTTCGGCGGTCGACCGTTCGTAGAGGTCGCTCGCGTACTCCAGGTCCAGGACGAGCCCGCTGGGACGCTGGTAGGCCTGGAGGTTGAGGTCGAAGCGGGTGGTTCCCGGGTTCAATACGTCGACGGCGATGTCCAGTCCGCCCCGGTGGAAGGCGTGGAAGTCGATGTTCTGCAGGGCGAAGTAGGCGTCGAAGAGCGGGTTGCGGGCGAGGTCGCGGGGCAACTCCAGCCGGTCGACGAGCCGTTCGAAGGGATACGACTGGTGGGCCAGGGCTTCCCGCGTTCCCCGGGTGATCTGCCGCAGGAGGCTGCCGTACGACTCGTCCTCGCCGACCACGGCGCGCAGGCACACTGTGTTGACGAACATGCCGATCGTCGCGTCGAGTTCGGGACGGTCGCGGCCGGTGACGGGGCTTCCGACGACGAGTTCGCGGCACCCGAGGACACGGGCGAGAGCGGCGCAGTAGGCGGTCAGCAGCACGGCGTACGGAGTGGTGGCGTGGCGGCGCGCCGTCCGCACGACCGCGTCGGTCCGCGACCTGCCCACACCTCGGCGGAGCACTTTGCCGGCGGTGGCGCGGC
>NZ_JAWOAI010000530.1:0-6454 GCF_033194735.1 Streptomyces sp. W16 | reverse complement strand
CCCAGCAGTCGGCTCAGGCCGAAGGCCAGCGGGCCGGGGTCCCCGGGCGGTACCGCCAGGCAGGTCTCGCCGTCGCGCCCGGCGACCTCCGGGATCGCCCCACCGGTCGTCGCCACGAGGGGCGTCCCCGTGGCCATCGCCTCCGCCGCCGGGAGCGAGAAGCCCTCGTACAGCGAGGGCACGCAGGCGACCTGCGCCGAGCGGACCAGGTCGACGAGTTCGGCGTCGGAGATGCCCTTCACGAACTCGACGGCGCCTTCGAGGCCGTAGCGCTCGACGGCTTGGGCGACCGGGCCCTCGGTGGGGCGTTTGCCTACGACGATCAGGTGGGCGTCCGGGTGTTCGGTGCGGACCTTGGCGAGGGCCTCGACGAGGAAGACGAGGCCCTTGAGGGGGACGTCCGCGCTGGACGTCGTGACGATCCGGCCCGGTACCTGGGGTACGGCGGGGTCCGGGGAGAACTGGTCGGTGTCGGCGCCGATGTGGACGACGTGGATGCGGTCGTCGCGGACGCCGAGGTGGTCGATGATCTCCTGGCGCGAGGTGCCGGAGACGGTGAGGACGGAGGGGAGGCGGCGGGCGACCCGCTTCTGCATCCGCGTGAACGCGTACCAGCGGCGTTTGGACATCCGCTGGCGCCAGCTGTCGGCCGCGTCCAGCTCCAACTGCCGGTCCACGGTGATGGGGTGATGGATCGTCGTCACCAGCGGGGCGCCGACGTCGCCCAACAGGCCGTAGCCGAGCGTCTGGTTGTCGTGCACGATGTCGAACTCGCCGCGGCGGGACCGGAGATGGCGGCCGGCGCGGAGCGAGAAGGTGAGAGGCTCGGGGAAGCCGCCGGTCCACATCGTGGCGACTTCGAGGGCGTCGATCCAGTCGCGGTACTCGTCGCGCTCCGGGGTGCGGAAGGGGTCCGGGGAGCGGTAGAGGTCGAGCGAGGGCAGCTCGGTCAGGGAGACGCCGTCGTAGCCCTCGTCGAGGACGGGGTAGGGCTGTGAGCCGATGACCTCGACGTGGTGGCCGAGGCGGGCCAGTTCGCGGGAGAGATGGCGGACGTAGACGCCCTGGCCGCCGCAGAACGGGTTCCCTTTATAGGTGAGGAGTGCGATACGGAGCGGTCGCTCGCCGTCGGCTGCCGGATCCTCCTGGGGACCCGCCTGACTGGCCTCAGCGGTCACTCTGAGCCCCCTTCTGCCTGCACTGTCCCGCGAGATTACGCCGGGACGCTAATCTAGAACAAGTTTCAGACTTGATCGTCCAGGAGGTTCTGAATCTACCGGCCGGTACGGGCGCTGTGAGAAGTGGATCAGGTGATTCACACCACGGCCGAGACCCTGCCATGATCGGTCCGATCACCCGCCCTCACCGACAGTCACGGGAACAGTCACGGAACGGGAGCCATGCCAGTGGAAGCCAAGCCCGAAGCCACTGCGCGGACCTCGCCGCCCCTCACCGAGCGGCAGGAGGCGCGCCGGCGCCGCATCCTGCACGCGAGCGCGCAGTTGGCGAGCCGGGGCGGTTTCGACGCCGTGCAGATGCGGGAGGTCGCGGAGTCCTCGCAGGTCGCGCTCGGCACGCTGTACCGGTACTTCCCGTCCAAGGTGCATCTCCTGGTCGCCACGATGCAGGACCAGTTGGAGCACATGCACGGCACGCTCCGCAAGAAGCCGCCGAGCGGCGACAGCGCGGCCGAGCGGGTCGCCGAGACCCTGATGCGGGCCTTCCGCGCGCTCCAGCGCGAGCCGCATCTCGCCGACGCGATGGTCCGCGCGCTGACCTTCGCGGACCGCAGCGTCTCCCCCGAGGTCGACCAGGTGTCCCGGCAGACCACGGTGATCATCCTGGACGCGATGGGCTCGGAGCACCCGACGCCCGAGCAGCTCTCGGCCGTCCGCGTGATCGAGCACACCTGGCACTCGGCCCTGATCACCTGGCTCTCGGGCCGTGCGTCCATCGCCCAGGTGAAGATCGACATCGAGACGGTGTGCCGGTTGATCGACTTGACGTCAACCGACGATTGACCGATGCCATACCCAATGATTTCACCGCTGATACTATGGCTGCATGCCGATGATCACAGTGGAATTCACCGAGGAAGAACTCGCCGTGGCCAAGGAGCACGCAGCCTCGCTCGGCAAGTCGATGCGTGCCCATGCGCACGACATAATCCTCGCCGATGTACAGCGGGCGGCGTTCCTGAAGGACGTCGACAAGACCGTCGCCTGGGCTCTCGACGTGTTCAAGGACATGCCGGAGGGCATGCGTTGAGCCCTGTCATCCGGGTCGACGCGGGCTGGATCCTGGAGATCCAGACCCATGTCTCGCCCATCAACACGCCCGTCGCCGACTGGGGCGCCCTGGACGCCATGGCCAGCCGCCACCTCCTCGAACAGCCGCACGGCGAGCTCTACTACACGGAACCGGCGGCACGTGCTGCCACGTTCTTCCACACCGCGCTGCTCCTTCGCCCCTTCGCCGACTTCAACGCCGTCATCGGCTGGGCCTGCGCCTCGCTCTACATGACGGCCTCCGGGCAACGGGTCGACCCGAAATCCGACGATGTCCACCTTCTGGCCGGAGCGATCCGAGCCCAGGAGGCAGACCTGCGCGACACGGCCCGCGCCATCGCCGGCTGGCGCTGACCGGACTCCGCCCCCGCCCGGGGAAGATCACTCCTCGGGCGGGAACACCGGCTCCCCGCTCCCCAGCAGCGTGATCATGATGGCCTCCACCGGGCAGCCCTCCGCCGCCGCGAGGATCCGCTCGTTGGCGTCGGTCTCCGGTTCGGCCGGGTGGGACTGCATGGCCGAGTCGAGGCGGAAGCGGTCGGGGGCCTGGTGGACGCACTGGGCCGAGCCGATGCAGACGGAGCGGTCGACCTCGACCTGCCAGCGGTCGCCCATCCCCCGTTCACCCCTCCCAGCCGGCCGGCAGGTGGATCATCTTGTGTTCGAGGAACTCGGAGAGGCCCTCGGGCCCGAACTCCCGTCCCACACCGCTGTTCTTGTAGCCGCCGAAGGGGCCGAGCATGTCGAGGCTGAAGGTGTTGACGTTGTAGGTGCCGGTGCGGACCTGGCGGGCGATGTCGATGCCGTGGGCCACGTCGCCGGTCCACACGCTGCCGCTGAGGCCGTAGTCGGAGTCGTTCGCGATCTTCACGGCCTCGGTCTCGTCGCCGTACGGCAGCAGGCAGATGACCGGGCCGAAGATCTCCTCGCGGGCGATGCGCATGGAGTTGTCGACGTCGCCGAAGAGGGTGGGCTCGACGTACCAGCCGCGGTCGAGGCCGGGTGGACGGCCGCCGCCCGTAAGGATCTTGGCGCCCTCCTCCTGGCCGATACGGATGTAGTCGAGGTTGCGCTGCTGCTGGCGCTTGGCGACCAGCGGGCCCACCTGGGTGGCCGGGTCGAGCGGGTCGCCGACCACGAGCGCGCTCGCCGCCGCCGCGAAGGCGTCCGCGAACTCGTCGTAGCGCGAGCGGGGTACGAGGATGCGGGTCTGTGCGACGCACGCCTGGCCGTTGTTCATCCAGGCCGCCGAGACGATGCCGGGGACGGACGTGGTGATGTCCGCGTCGGGCAGCACGATCGCCGCCGACTTGCCGCCCAACTCCAGTGTCACGCGGGTGAGATGACGGGCGGCGACCTCCATCACGCGCTTGCCGGCCGCGACCGACCCGGTGAAGGAGATCTTGTCGATACCGGGGTGTCCGACGAGGTACTCGCTGACCTCGCGGTCGGCGGGGAGGATCGACAGGACGCCGTCCGGCAGCCCGGCCTCCTTGGTGATCTCGCCCAACAGATAGGCGTCCAGGGGGGTTTCGGGCGACGGCTTCAGGATCACGGTGCAGCCGGCGAGCAGCGCGGGCGCGAGCTTGGCGGCGGCCACGAACTGCGGGACGTTCCACGGCACTACGGCCGCGACCACCCCGACCGGCTCCCGGCGGACCAGGATCCTGCCGAGGACTCCGTCGCGGTACTCCTCGTAGGTACTGTGCCCACCCGGGGGACGACCCCCGGAACCCCCGAAAGCCTTCGCGACGGTGATCGCGGCGTCCCACACCATCATCGCGCCGAGGGCCTGCCCGAGGATGCTCCAGGAGTACGGCGACCCGTTCTCGGAGGAGATGACGCGCCCTATCTCCTCGTACCGGGCGGCGATCGCGTCCTTGACGCGGGTGACGACCGCGACCCGTTCGTCGAGCGTCATGCGGGGCCAGGGCCCCTCGTCGAAGGCCTTGCGTGCCACGGCGACCGCGCGGTCCACGTCCTGGCTCGACGCGTGCGGGACGCGTCCGATGACCTCCTCGGTGTGCGGGGAGATCACCTCGATGACGTCCTTGCCCAGGGGGTCGGTCAACTCCCCGCCGATGAACAGCTGTCGGTGTTCCACGAGCTCCGTCATGGCCGAACGCCTCCCCGGTACCGGTGTCTGACGATCCATCAGATACGAGGACTGAATACCAGTTCCGGTCGATGGAGTCCACGTATAGTGGCCGGACGGCGGCGATTGGGGAGTCCATGACGTCCACGGGGCAGGTCCACGACCACGGCGGCGGAGTTCGCTCCATCGAAGTCCCCATCCCCGACAACCCACTTGGGACCACGCTCGTCTACGTCGTCGACACCGACCGCGGACCGGTCCTGGTCGACACCGGCTGGGACGACCCGACCTCCTGGGACACCCTCGTGGCGGGTCTCGATGCCTGCGGTACGGGGGTCGGCGAGGTGCACGGCGTGATCATCACCCACCACCATCCCGACCACCACGGCCTGTCCGGGCGGGTGCGCGAGGCGTCCGGGGCGTGGCTCGCCATGCACGCGGCGGACACGGCGATCGTACGGCGGGCCCGTTCCACCGAACCGGGCCGCTGGCTGGCGTACATGACCGCGAAGCTCGTCGCGGCCGGTGCCCCCGAGGAGCATCTCGCGCCGCTCCGGGCGGCCCGTCCGCGCAGCGTGCCGGGGCTCGCGCCCGCGCTGCCCGACCGGGAGATCGTCCCCGGTGAACTCCTCGACCTGGCGGGCCGGCGACTGCGCGCGATCTGGACGCCGGGCCACACTCCCGGCCATGTCTGCCTGCACCTGGAGGAGGAGCACCCGGCTCAACTCCCGGGCCACGGGCGGCTGTTCTCCGGCGACCATCTGCTCCCCGAGATCACCCCGCACATCGGCCTGTACGAGGACCCGGACGACACCACGATCGCCGACCCTCTCGGCGACTACCTCGACTCCCTGGAGCGGATCGGGCGGCTCGCGCCCGCCGAGGTGCTCCCGGCCCACCAGCACACCTTCACCGACGCGCCGGGCCGGGTACGGGAGTTGCTCACGCACCACGAGGACCGGCTGACCGGACTGCTCACGCTGCTGTCGGAGCCGCTCACCGCCTGGCAGGTGGCGGAGCGGATGGAGTGGAACCGGCCCTGGGCCCAAATCCCCTACCAGTCAAGGAACATCGCGGTCTCCGAGGCCGAGGCGCATCTGCGGCGGCTGGTGAAGCTGGGCCAGGCGGAGGTCATGACGGGGAACGAGCCGGTGACGTACGTGGCGGTGTAGTTCGGCCGCGGTGTAATTCGGTCGCGGTGTAATTCGGTCGTGGGGCGAGGGGTGCGGCTGGTACCAACAACCCCATGGACCTGGACCCTTTGCAACGACTGCTCGCCGAACATGCCTGTGAGCGCGTCATCCTGGACTTCGTCCGCCGGCTCGATCTCGGTGAACCGTCCTCCGTCGCCGGGCTGTTCACCGAGGACGGCCGCTGGGAGTGGCCGGAGGGGGACAGAGCGGTCGAGGGGCGGGGGGCGTTGCGGAAGTACTTCGGCGCACGTCCCGCAGGCCGGCTCTCGCGCCGCCTGATGTCGAACGTCCTGGTCACCCTCACCACCCCCGACACGGCGATCTCGACGGCGTACTTCACGACGTACCGCGTCGACGGCTACCACGGCGGTCTGGTCACCGCCGGTCCCCCGGTCCAGGTCGGCCACTATGAGGACACCTTCCGCCAGGTGGACGGAAGTTGGCTGATCAACACCCGGACCCTGTTCCTGCCGTTCGGCGGCCCCACCCCGCGTCACTGACCGCCTCACCGGCTGATGGCCGCGTAGGCGATTCCCTCGTCGTACGACATCGCCAGGCCCGCCCGGTAGCCGGTCGCGTAGGCGTCGTCGCCGAGGTGTTCGCGGACGCGGAGTTCGCAGGTGCGGCGGGTGGCGATCAGGTCCGGGGAGTCCATCTGGGCGCGGCCGGTGAGTTCCCACAGCCGGGTGCCGATGCCGAGGAGGCGGGCGGCGCGGTGGGCGTCGCCCGCGGTGACGACGGCGGCAGCCAGCAGGTCGAGGGACATGGCGGCGCCGACGGTGTTGTGCAGCAGGGCATGGCCGGCGATCGAGGTGCGGGCACCGAGCACCGCGGCGCGGATGTCGCCGTGCGCCAGGTCCGCCTGGGCGATCAGGTAG
>NZ_JAWOAI010000529.1:0-6495 GCF_033194735.1 Streptomyces sp. W16 | reverse complement strand
CTGCGCCCCGACGTGCTGGTCGCCAACCGGGTGCTGCCCGAGTCCGTCGAGGACACCTGGCTCGCCGGCCTTGGCGCCCAGCAGCGCAAGACCCTGGACGAGTGGCAGGGCGCGTACGACGTCCGGCACGTCCCCCACCTCGGCCACGACCCGCGCGGTACCGACGACCTCGCCGCGCTCGCCGTGCCCGGTGTCAACGCGACCGGCTCCACGGTCGAGTGGCCCGTGACCGACGAACTCGCCGACGACGGCGGCGACAGGGTCCTCGTATGGCACATCCCGCTGCCCGGCGCGATACGAGACGAACTGGACCTCGTCCGCCGCGGCGACGAACTCGTCGTCAGCGTCGGCCAGTTCCGCCGTATCGTGCCGTTGCCGTCGGCCCTGCGCCGCTGCACCGTGGCCGGCGCCGCCCTGCGCGAGGGCGAGCTCCGCATCCGCTTCACGCCCGACCCGGACCTGTGGCCGCGGGGAAGGTGACCGTGTCGGTATTTGTGGGCGCGGAGACGGTGAAGCACGTACGCCCATTCGGGTAACGTCGTAGAGACGAACCGTAGTCAGGAGTCCGTCATGAGCGAAGAGCTCCCCCCGTACGACGCCGGCGAGGAAGAGGCGCTCGACGAGGTGCGGGCGACCGACGCCGACGCCTGGGCGACGGCGGCTGCCGAAGACCTCGCGGCGGAGAAGGCCCGCCGCCGCACCCAGTACGGCCCGCCCCCGGGCTCGGCCGCCGAGGAACTGCGCAAGCTCGTCGACACCGTCGCGGACAAGCTGTCCGGCCTCCAGTCACCGCTGCTCGGCCAGGTCGCGGGACCGGCCGCCCAGCAGGTGGTGAAGCAGGTCGTCCAGCAGGCCAAGGCCGCCGTCGAGCCCGTCATCGAACGCAACCCGGACGTCTTCGACCACCTCGCGGCGGCCGGAAACGAACTGCTCGCCGCGTACCGCTCCGCGGTCCAGGCCCAGGAGCAACGCTGGACGGCACGCGACAGCGAACTGAAGAACCTGCGCGACCCCGGGGACGACTCCGGCCCCGGTGAACGTATCGACCTGGACTAGAAGCCCCCTGAGGGCCTGCCGTCAGATTCGCGTCTGCCCGGCGGGCGAACGACGCGAATCCGACGGCAGGCCCTCGGGTACGGTGGGCCGTAGCGGGGCTCGACCGAAACTGAGGGATTCATGGGACTCACCATCGGCGTCGATATCGGCGGCACGAAGATCGCGGCCGGGGTGGTCGACGAGGAAGGCAACATCCTCTCGACCCACAAGGTACCGACCCCGGGCACGGCCGAGGGCATCGTGGACGCCATCGCCGCCGCAGTCGACGGAGCGCGTGCCGGGCACGAGATCGTCGGCGTGGGCATCGGTGCGGCCGGGTACGTCAACCGCCAGCGTTCGACGGTCTACTTCGCGCCGAACATCGACTGGCGCCAGGAGCCGCTGAAGGAGAAGGTCGAGGCCCGCGTGGGCCTCCCCGTCGTCGTGGAGAACGACGCGAACGCCGCGGCCTGGGGCGAGTACAAGTTCGGTGCCGGCAAGGGCCACCGCAACGTCATCTGCATCACCCTCGGCACCGGCCTCGGCGGCGGCATCATCATCGGCAACAAGCTGCGCCGCGGACACTTCGGGGTGGCCGCCGAGTTCGGCCACATCCGCATGGTGCCGGACGGCCTCCTGTGCGGCTGCGGCTCACAGGGCTGCTGGGAGCAGTACGCCTCCGGCCGCGCCCTCGTCCGCTACGCCAAGCAGCGCGCCAACGCGACCCCCGAGGCCGCGGACGTCCTGCTCTCCCTGGGCGACGGCACCCCCGAGGGCATCGAGGGCAAGCACATCTCCATGGCCGCCCGGCAGGGCGACCCGGTGGCCGTCGACTCCTACCGCGAGCTGGCCCGCTGGGCCGGTGCCGGCCTCGCCGACCTGGCCTCCCTCTTCGACCCCTCCGCGTTCATCGTCGGCGGCGGCCTCTCGGACGAGGGCGAACTCGTCCTCGACCCGATCCGCAAGTCCTACAAGCGCTGGCTGGTAGGCGGCAACTGGCGCCCGGTCGCCGACGTGATCGCCGCCCAGCTGGGCAACAAGGCGGGCATGGTCGGCGCGGCGGACCTGGCGAGGGAACCCGACCCGATCATGTAAGGCGCCTCGCTTTCTGCTTTTAAGGGGCGCGGGGCTGTGTCAATAAGCGGCTCCGCCGCGTGGGCGCGACAGGCGCACGTGTTCCTCGCGCCCCGCTTTTGCTTTTAGGGGCGCGGGGAACTGCGCGACCAGCCACATCGGACTGGCAGTCGCACACGTACCCCGCGCCCCGAGCTGTCAGGCGGCGTAAATTGATCCACATGGCGCCGCTCCCCAACTCCCGCACCGAACCCGACGGTTCAGCGATCATCCGCGTCCTGAGCTACAACATCCGCTCGATGCGCGACGACACCGCCGCCCTGGCCCGGGTGATCAGAGCCTGCGCCCCGGACCTAGTCCTGGTCCAGGAAGCCCCCCGCTTCTTCCGCTGGCGCAAGAAGCTCGCCCGGCTGGCCTCCGCGTCCGACCTGGTGGTCCTCTCAGGCGGCGGCTCCGCCGCGGGCCCCGCCCTGCTCTGCTCCCTCCGCGCAACAGTCGAACGCACCGAGGACGTACTCCTCCCCCTCACCCTCGGCGAACACCGCCGCGGCTTCGCGACCGCGGTCGTCCGCTTCGGCGCCGCCCGGCTCGGCGTCCTCAGCTGCCACCTCAGCCTGCGCGACGACGAGCGCTACGACCAGGGCGGCATGCTGCTCGACCGGCTGGCCGGCATGGGCGTGGACCACGCGATCGCGGGCGGCGACCTCAACGACCGCCCCGACGGCCGCACCTTCACGCGGCTGGCCAAGGACCTCCAGGACTGCTGGGCCACCGCCCCCTGGGGCGACGAGTACACCTGGACCCCCGGCAACCCCTTCCAGCGCATCGACGCGATCTTCGCGACCTCGGGCATCGAGGTACTCGGGTGCGGGGTGCCGCTCGGCCTGCCGGGGGTGGAGGAGGCCGACATCAAGAGGGCGACGGATCACTTCCCCGTGCTGGCCGCAATGCGCGTGCCCGCGACCTGAACCACAGCCGCCGGGCGGAGTCCGGCGCAGCCGCCCGAAGCCTGTGAGGCCCACCGGGGCCGAGCAGTGCGAGGGGGGCGTTGAGAGGCACTGCCGTGAGGGCGGCCACGGACCACTTCCCGGTCCTGGCCGCCCTCAAAGTGCCCGCGAGTTAGACGACCGCTCCCCGACCCGGGTCGTCGCCCTCCTCGTCGTCCGTCCGCATCCGCATCACCAGCGTGCCGAAGCCGCCCAGGAAGCCGCCGATGCCGACGGTCGCCAGCCACCAGGTCATGTCCCAGCCGAGCAGCACCGCCAGCAGCAGGAGGATCGGGCCGCCGATCACCCCGAGCCAGGCGAACTTGGCCGTCGTGTCGGCGGCCGGCAGCGGAGGCGGCTCCGGCGGCACGAAGTGGCCCTCGTCGTCCTCGTCGAAGTCCTCCTCGGAGGAGTCCGGCGCGGTGTAGTCACGGGGGCCGCCGACGCCGGGTGCGAAGGAGACGGAGCTGCCCAGCGGCTTGGCGGGCGCCGGTTCCTCCGTGTCCTTGTCCGTGCCCCTGTCCTTGTCCTGCTCCTTGGCCTTGCCCTGCTCGTCGTTCTTCTCGGGGTCGAGCAGCGCCAGGTCCTCGATCGACTTGAACGGCTTGGCGCCCGGCGGATCCTTGGGCTCGTCGCCGTATCCGGCGACGATCGCGGCCCACGCGGCCTCCTCGTCGAACGGGACGCCCTGCTCGTCCGGTTCGAGGCCCTCGCGGTCGGAGTCGTGCTCAGCCACCTGTGGCCGTCCCTTCCTGCTCGCTCACCCGGCCCGTGTCGGACGCCTGCTTGCCGACACTGGGTGCGAGCCGGCCGATGAACGTGAAGCTCTCCTCGAAAATCCGGTCCGCGTCGTGGTCCAACGTCGCGACGTGGTAGCTCTGTTCCAGCAGGATTTCCGTCACGTCGGCGGAGGAAACGCGGCTGAGCACACGGGCCGAGTCGGCCGGCGGCACCACATGGTCCTGGGCGCTGTGCAGCAGCAGGAGCGGCTGGGTGACCTGCGGCAGCTCGCGGTCGACCAGCCGGAAGAAATTGCGCAGGGAGTGCGCGGAGTGCAGCGGCACCTTGTCGTAGCCGACCTCCTCGCTGCCCTCCTTCGCGATGTCGCTGGCGATACCCGGCGCCGTACGCACCAGATGGCGGGCCACCGGAAGGGCGTACGCGGCGAGGCCGTGCACCTTGATACCGGGGTTGACGACCACAACACCGCTGACCTCGTCGCCGTGCTTCGCGGCCAGCCGCAGGGCCAGCGCGCCGCCCATGGACAGGCCCGCGACGAAGACCTGCGAGCAGTGCTCGCGCAGGGCGCGCAGCTCGCGGTCCACCTCCGCGTACCAGTCCTGCCAGCCGGTGAGCTGCATGTCCTCCCAGCGGGTGCCGTGCCCGGGCAGCAGCGGCAGCGACACGGTGAGGCCGCGCTCGGCCAGATACTCCGCCCAGGGGCGCAGCGACTGCGGGGAACCGGTGAAGCCGTGGCAGAGGAGCACTCCGACCTCCCCGCCCTCGTGGCGGTACGGCTCGGCTCCGGGGAGGACCGGCACCTTCGGTCTCCTGTTCATGAGAGGGGCGTGTTCATGTTCATGAGAAGGGTGTGCGTGAGTGAGGCGTGAACGAGTCCAGGTGCGGTTAACCGTACGCGACCGCACTGACACCGACCAGGGTCGTCGGGTCCTTTGACGGTGCTCCGGGTTAAGGTCTGATCGACGAGCACAGGAGGCACTCGGTTGTTGTACGGCACGATGAAGGTCGCCATCGGTGGGCCGCTGAAGGTCGCCTTCAGGCCGTGGGTGGAGGGCCTTGAGAACATTCCGGCGGAGGGTGCCGCCATCCTGGCGAGCAATCACCTCTCGTTCTCGGACTCGTTCTTCCTGCCCGCCGTCCTCGACCGCAAGGTGACCTTCATCGCGAAGGCCGAGTACTTCACGACGCCCGGGGTGAAGGGCAAGCTGACGGCCGCGTTCTTCAAGGGCGCCGGCCAGCTCCCGGTGGACCGTTCCGGTGCGCGCGGGGCGGGCGAGGCCGCGATCAAGGCCGGGATCGACGTCCTGGAGCGCGGTGAGCTGTTCGGTATCTATCCGGAGGGCACGCGCTCCCCGGACGGTCGGCTCTACCGGGGCAAGCCCGGCGGCCTCGCGCGCGTGGCGCTCGCCAGCGGCGCTCCGGTGATCCCGGTCGCGATGATCGACACCGAGAAGATCCAGCCGCCCGGCAAGGTCATGCCGAAGCTGATGCGGCCGGGCATCCGGATCGGCAAGCCGCTCGACTTCAGCCGGTACAACGGTATGGAGCACGACCGTTTCGTCCTGCGCGCGGTGACCGACGAGGTCATGTACGAGATCATGAAGCTCTCCGGCCAGGAGTACGTCGACATCTACGCGACCGCCGCCAAGCGGCGGCTCGCGGACGCGGCGAAGGCCGAGAAGGAAGCGGACAGGGCCGCCAAGGCCGCGCTCGCACAAGCGGAGAAGGAACAGACCGGCCCCTAGGCGGGACGGTCTGTGTCGGGGGTGGGGAAGATGGCCAAGCAGGTGCGTGTCATCAGGATGTCCGTCGAGCAGCCACTGTGGCGTGCCCTGAGCGGCTACCGGGTGCTGACCATGCTGTACGCGGTCGGGCTGTTCGCCTCCGAGTACGACCAGTTCGACCGTCCGGGCATCGCCATCGCCTTCTACGTCGTCCTGTTCGTCTGGACGCTCGCCACCCTGCCCCGCGTGCAGAGCGCGGTCGCCTGCACCAAGCGCTTCCTCGCCGTCGACCTCTCGATCGCGCTGACCGGCATCGTCCTGACCCCGCTCGCGGCCGACGATCACCACATCTCAAGCGGCGGCCCCACCCTGCCGTCGATATGGACCGCCGGCTCGGTCCTCGCGTTCGCCATCAAGGGCGGCTGGCGCTGGGCCGCGTTCGCCTCCACCCCGGTCGCCGTCGCCAACCTGATCGAGCGCGGCTCCCCGGCCCGCGACACCGTGCACAACGTGGTCCTCGTCTGGGTCGCCTCCATCGCCATCGGCTACGTCGTGGAGGTCGCCCGCGCCTCCGAGCGCACCCTCGCCCGGGCCCTGGAGATCGAGGCCACCACCCGGGAGCGGGAGCGGCTGGCCCGGGACATCCACGACGGTGTCCTCCAGGTGCTTGCCATGGTGCAGCGGCGCGGTGCCGTGCTCGGCGGCGAGGCGGGCGAACTGGGCCGGATGGCGGGCGAGCAGGAGATCGCGCTGCGCACCCTGGTCTCCGGCGGCCTGGTGCCCGTCTCCCGGGTGTCGTTGGACGCGGCGGAGGGCGCGGTCGTGAGAGCCGTGGAAGTGGAACCCGACGACGACGGTCCGGTCGATCTGCGCACGCTGCTCGCCCCGTACGCCGCCGCGAAGGTGAGCTTCGCCGAGCCCGGCGCCCCGGTGCC
>NZ_JAWOAI010000528.1:0-6532 GCF_033194735.1 Streptomyces sp. W16 | reverse complement strand
CAGCACGTCCAGGCCGACCGCGCGCAGCGGTCCGGCGACCGGGCCGCCCGCCCTGCCGTAGCAGGCGTGCTGGCCGGTGGTGAACACCGTGTCGGCGGCCAGCTCCAGCGGGATCAGCAGCGCGGCGATCCGGCCGAAGCCGAGCTCGCGGCCCGCCAGCGCGTACGCGAGCACGAACACGGTGGCCGCTATCGCGGCCACCGTGCCGAACGGAAGCGGAACCCGGGACAGCAGCACGTGCGACGCGGTGCTGAGCGTCACGACCAGTGCCGTGAACAGCGCCGCGCGTACGGCCCTGAGCTGGATCCCGGATATGTCCATAGCGGAGGTGAGTCTGTCATGTGCTCCGGTAGGGGACCCCTAAAGGGTTCCTGTGAGCGTACGGATGGTTACAGACCCGGAATCCGGCCGTTGCGGAACAGGTCGACGAAGATCTGGTGGTCGGCACGCGCGCGTGCGCCGTAGTCGTGCGCGAAGTCGACCAGCACGCCCGCGAAGCCGTCCTCGTCGGCCGCGATCGCCGCGTCGATGGCCCGCTCGGTGGAGAACGGCACCAGGGACTCGCCGGACTGGTCGTCGGCCGCCGCGTGCATGGTGGCCGTGGCCCGCCCCAGGTCGGCGACCACGGCGGCGATCTCCTCAGGGTCGTCGATGTCGCTCCAGTCCAGGTCCACCGCGTACGGCGACACCTCGGCGACCAGCTGCCCCGAGCCGTCCAGCTCGGTCCAGCCCAGCCACGGGTCGGCGTGCGCCTGGAGGGCGCGCTGGGAGATCACCGTGCGGTGGCCCTCGTGCTGGAAGTAGTCCCGGATCGCCGCGTCCGTGATGTGCCGGGAGACGGCCGGAGTCTGGGCCTGCTTGATGTAGATCACCACATCGTTCTCCAGGGCGTCGCTGTTGCCCTCCAGAAGGATGTTGTACGACGGCAGTCCGGCCGAGCCGATGCCGATCCCTCGGCGGCCGACGACGTCCTTCACGCGGTACGAGTCGGGGCGGTCCAGGGAGGACTCGGGGAGCGTCTCCAGGTAGCCGTCGAAGGCCGCGAGGACCTTGTACCGGGTCGCCGCGTCCAGCTCGATGGAGCCGCCGCCCGACGCGAACCGGCGCTCGAAGTCACGGATCTCCGTCATCGAGTCCAGCAGCTCGAAGCGGGTCAGCGAGCGGGCGGTGCGCAGCGCGCCCAGGAGCGGCCCGTCGGCGGTGTCCAGCGTGAACGGCGGCACCTCGTCGCTCTTCGCGCCGGTCGCCAGCGCGTGCACCCGCTCGCGGTAGGCGCCCGCGTAGATCTTCACCAGCTCGGTGATCTGCTCGTCACTGAGCGCCTTCGCGTACCCGAGGAGCGCGATGGAGCCGGCGAAGCGCTTGAGGTCCCAGGTGAACGGGCCGACGTACGCCTCGTCGAAGTCGTTGACGTTGAAGACCAGGCGGCCGTTCGAGTCCATGTACGTGCCGAAGTTCTCGGCATGCAGGTCGCCGTGGATCCACACGCGCGAGGTGCGGTCGTCCAGGTACGGGCCGCCCCGCTTCTCGGCATCGAGGTCGTGGTAGAAGAGCGCCGCCGTGCCCCGGTAGAAGGCGAAGGCGGAGGCCGCCATCTTCCGGAACTTCACGCGGAACGCGGCCGGGTCGGCGGCCAGGAGCTCGCCGAAGGCGGTGTCGAAGACGGCAAGGATCTCCTCGCCGCGGTGCTCGTCGTTGAGCTGCGGAACCGACATCGCTCTGTGCCTCCTGGTACGGGTGGTACGTGACATGTGACGGGTCTGTCGTCACATTCCAACGCTTGAAGGTACGCGGGAGTGCCCGCCTTGTGTCAGTGGCGAGGCATAGGATTCGGTCTCGTCCCCCCAGACCGCCCGCTGTCTGTTGTCGACTGTTTCCCCTGGAGGCCAAGCCGTGTCAAAGCCGCCGTTCACGCACCTGCATGTCCACACCCAGTACTCGCTGCTGGACGGTGCCGCGCGGCTGAAGGACATGTTCAACGCGTGCAACGAGATGGGCATGACCCATATCGCGATGTCCGACCACGGCAACCTCCACGGGGCCTACGACTTCTTCCACACGGCGACGAAGGCCGGTGTCACGCCGATCATCGGCATCGAGGCGTACGTCGCCCCGGAGTCGCGGCGCAACAAGCGCAAGATCCAGTGGGGCCAGCCGCACCAGAAGCGCGACGACGTGTCCGGTTCCGGTGGTTACACCCACAAGACGATCTGGGCGGCCAACAAGACGGGCCTGCACAACCTCTTCAAGCTGTCCTCGGACGCGTACGCCGAGGGCTGGCTGCAGAAGTGGCCGCGCATGGACAAGGAGACCATCTCCCAGTGGTCCGAGGGGCTCATCGCCTCCACCGGCTGCCCCTCGGGCGAACTGCAGACCCGACTGCGCCTCGGCCAGGAGGAAGAGGCCCTCAAGGCGGCGGCCGAGTACCAGGACATCTTCGGCAAGGACCGCTACTTCCTGGAGCTGATGGACCACGGCATCGAGATCGAACGCCGGGTCCGTGACGGCCTCCTCGACATCGGCCGCAAGCTCGGCATCCCGCCCCTGGTGACGAACGACTCGCACTACACGTACGCGCACGAGTCCGTCGCGCACGACGCCCTGCTGTGCATCCAGACCGGCAAGAACCTCTCCGACCCGGACCGCTTCCGCTTCGACGGCACCGGCTACTACCTGAAGTCGACGGACGAGATGTACGCCGTGGACTCCTCGGACGCCTGGCAGGAGGGCTGCCGCAACACCCTCCTGGTCGCCGAACAGATCGATACGACCGGCATGTTCGAGGCGAAGAACCTCATGCCGAAATTCGACATCCCGGACGGCTACACCGAGGTCACTTGGTTCAAGGAAGAGGTGCGCCTCGGCATGGAGCGCCGCTTCCCGGGCGGCGTCCCCGAGGACCGGCAGAAGCAGGTCGAGTACGAGCTGGACGTCATCATCCAGATGGGGTTCCCGGGCTACTTCCTTGTGGTCGCCGACTTCATCATGTGGGCGAAGAACAACGGCATCGCGGTCGGCCCCGGCCGAGGCTCCGCCGCAGGCTCGATCGTCGCGTACGCCATGGGCATCACCGACCTCGACCCGATTCCGCACGGCCTGATCTTCGAGCGGTTCCTCAACCCCGAGCGCGTCTCCATGCCCGATGTCGACATCGACTTCGACGAGCGTCGGCGCGTCGAGGTGATCAGGTACGTGACCGAGAAGTACGGCGCCGACAAGGTCGCCATGATCGGCACCTACGGCAAGATCAAGGCCAAGAACGCGATCAAGGACTCCGCGCGCGTGCTGGGCTACCCGTACGCGATGGGCGACCGCCTCACCAAGGCGATGCCCGCCGACGTCCTCGGCAAGGGCATCGACCTCTCCGGCATCACCGACCCCAAGCACCCCCGCTACGGCGAGGCGGGCGAGATCCGCGGGATGTACGAGAACGAGCCGGACGTCAAGAAGGTCATCGACACCGCCAAGGGCGTCGAGGGCCTGGTCCGGCAGATGGGCGTGCACGCGGCCGGCGTCATCATGTCCAGCGAGCCCATCGTCGATCACGCTCCGATCTGGGTGCGGCACACGGACGGCGTGACCATCACGCAGTGGGACTACCCGCAGTGCGAGTCGCTCGGCCTGATCAAGATGGACTTCCTGGGGCTGCGCAACCTCACGATCATGGACGACGCCGTGAAGATGGTGAAGTCCAACAAGGGCATCGACCTGGAGATGCTCGCCCTCCCGCTGGACGACCCCAAGACGTACGAACTGCTCTGCCGCGGCGACACGTTGGGCGTGTTCCAGTTCGACGGCGGCCCGATGCGTTCGCTGCTGCGCCAGATGCAGCCCGACAACTTCGAGGACATCTCCGCCGTCTCGGCCCTGTACCGCCCCGGCCCGATGGGCATGAACTCGCACATCAACTACGCCGAGCGCAAGAACAAGCGCCAGGAGATCACCCCGATCCACAAGGAGCTGGAGGAGCCTCTTGAGGAGGTCCTCGCGGTGACCTACGGCCTGATCGTGTACCAGGAGCAGGTGCAGAAGGCCGCCCAGATCGTCGCCGGGTACTCGCTCGGCGAGGCCGACATCCTGCGCCGCGTGATGGGCAAGAAGAAGCCCGAGGAACTGGCGAAGAACTTCACCATCTACCAGGCGGGCGCCCGGAAGAACGGCTACAGCGACGAGGCGATCCAAGGCCTGTGGGACGTCCTGGTCCCCTTCGCCGGCTACGCGTTCAACAAGGCGCACTCCGCCGCGTACGGCCTGGTCTCGTACTGGACCGCCTACCTGAAGGCCAACTACCCGGCCGAGTACATGGCGGCGCTGCTCACCTCGGTCAAGGACGACAAGGACAAGTCCGCGATCTACCTGAACGAGTGCCGGCGCATGAAGATCAAGGTGCTCCCGCCGAACGTCAACGAGTCCGTGCACAACTTCGCCGCCCAGGGCGACGACGTGATCCTCTTCGGCCTGGAGGCCGTGCGCAACGTCGGCACGAACGTGGTCGACTCGATCATCAGGTCCCGCAAGGCGAAGGGGAAGTACGGCTCCTTCCCCGACTACCTGGACAAGGTCGAGGCCGCCGCCTGCAACAAGCGCACGACCGAATCCCTCATCAAGGCCGGTGCGTTCGACACCCTGGGGCACACCCGCAAGGGCCTCACCGCGCACTTCGAGCCGATGATCGACAACGTGGTGGCGGTCAAGCGCAAGGAGGCCGAGGGCCAGTTCGACCTCTTCGGCGGCATGGGCGAGGAGGACACCAGCGAGCCCGGCTTCGGACTCGACGTGGAGTTCACCACCGACGAGTGGGAGAAGACCTATCTCCTCGCCCAGGAGCGGGAGATGCTCGGTCTGTACGTCTCCGACCACCCGCTCTTCGGCCTGGAGCACGTGCTGTCCGACAAGGCCGACGCGGGCATCGCCCAGCTCACCGGAGGTGAGCACGCGGACGGCGCGGTCGTCACCATCGGCGGCATCATCTCGGGCCTCCAGCGCAAGATGACCAAGCAGGGCAACGCCTGGGCGATCGCCACCGTCGAGGACCTCGCGGGCTCCATCGAGTGCATGTTCTTCCCGGCGACCTACCAGCTCATCTCGACCCAACTCGTCGAGGACACCATCGTGTTCGTCAAGGGCCGCCTCGACAAGCGCGAGGACGTGCCCCGTCTGGTCGCGATGGAGATGCAGGTCCCGGACGTGTCGAACGCGGGCACCAACGCGCCCGTGATCCTCACCATCCCGGCGACCAGGGTCACCCCGCCGATGGTGAGCAGGCTCGGTGAGATCCTCAGCCACCACCGGGGCGACAGCGAGGTCCGCATCAGGCTCCAGGGCCCGACCAAGACCACCGTCCTGCGCCTGGACCGGCACCGGGTGAAGCCGGACCCGGCCCTGTTCGGCGACTTGAAGGTGCTGCTCGGCCCGGCCTGCCTGGCGGGCTGAGCAACGGACACACAGAGATGACTGAGGGGCGCATCCGCCAACGGATGCGCCCCTCAGTCATTCAACAACCCTTGACGCGGGCCTCAGTTGTGGCCGAAGCGCTTCTGTTTGCCCTTGCGGGCCATGTCGCTCGGCGTCGCCTGGGATATGCGCTGTTCGGCCTGTGCCTCCATCGAGGACGACGTGGCCTGCTCCTGGGCGCGCTCGGACTGCGGCTGCTTACGGTCACGGTGCTTGTTCTTGGCCATGGTGATCTGCCTCCTGAGGGGGATCTAGGGGCCAGGGCCGCGACCAGATTCACATAGGCTGACGAAG
Source organism: Streptomyces sp. W16 (assembly GCF_033194735.1). Lineage (NCBI taxonomy): Bacteria > Bacillati > Actinomycetota > Actinomycetes > Kitasatosporales > Streptomycetaceae > Streptomyces > Streptomyces sp. W16. Next base: position 784 of record NZ_JAWOAI010000528.1, on the reverse strand, counting down.
AACGCATTTCGGATAATTACCGTGTGTGACATGGTTGATGCGAGAGAGAAGCCCCGAAACGCCACGCCGAAGATCGAGTTCGGGCCGTTAACCCCTGCGCGGTCGGGCAGACTCGAAGCAAGCCCGAAGTGAACCGACCGGGAAGAGGGTGAGTCGCGTGGACCGCTGCATCGTCCTGGTGGACGCCGGGTATCTGCTGGGGGCGGCCGCCAGTCTCCTCGCCGGAGAGCCCTCGCGTTCCCGTATCACCGTCGATCACACCGCCCTCATCCAGGGACTGCGCGAGCGCGCCGAGTCCGACACGGAACGGCCGCTGCTCCGCATCTACTGGTTCGACGGCGCCCCCGACCGCGTCCCGCAGCCCGAGCACCGCAGGCTGCGCGTGATGCCCCGGGTCACCGTCCGCCTCGGCGCCCTGACCCGCAGCGACGGACGCTGGGCGCAGAAGGGCGTCGACGCCGCCATGCACGCCGAACTGACCGAGCTGGCCCGCAACCGCGCCTGCTCGGACGTCGTCCTCGTCACCGGCGACGGCGATCTGCTGCCGGGCATGATGGCCGCCAAGGAGCACGGCGTCGCCGTGCACCTGTGGGCCGTGCAGGCCGCCGACGGGGACTACAACCAGTCCGAGGACCTGGTCGCCGAGGCCGATGAGCGGCGGGTGCTCGACCGGACGTGGATCACCAAGGCCGTACGGGCGAAGGACCTCGGCGGGGTGTGTGCGCCGCAGCCCGTGCCGCGGCCGGAGATCGCCGCGATCCTGTCCGCGCCGCTGCCCGAGTCC
>NZ_JAWOAI010000527.1:0-6557 GCF_033194735.1 Streptomyces sp. W16 | reverse complement strand
CGGCGCAGTGCCGCGTCGCTCTGTCCTCCGATCCAGACGCCGGGACCGCCCGCGGTGCGGGGCAGCACCCCGAGCCGCGCCGAACCCTCGCCGCGCCACAACTGCCGTACGACAGCGAGCTGTTCGTCGGTCCGGCGGCCCCGGCCCGCGAACGGGACGCCGACGGCCGCGTACTCCTCGGTGTCCCAGCCGGTGCCGACGCCGAGAGTGAAACGGCCGCCGGAGAACCGGTCGAGGGTGGCGGCCTGGTGCGCCAGGATCAGCGGGTTGTACAGCGGCAGCACCAGCACGCTGGTGACCAGCCCGATCCGCCGTGTCGCACCGGCCACGGCGGCCAGCAGGATCAGCGGGTCCGGGGTCACGCCGGCCGCACCGGCCACGGCGTGGCCGCTGGCGAAGACATGGTCGAACCCCAACTCCTCGGCTCTGACGGCGATTTGAAGGACCGCGTCCACCTCCTCGTCCCGGTCGGGCCACAGGCGGTGCGGTGCCACTCCGATACGCATCTCGGTCGTACTCCCCTCGTGCGACAAGAACGTCAGGATCCGAGCCAACTACACGGCGGGCGCCCCGGACACCCCGCGTACCTGGATCAGCGCATGGGTGCCGCCGGTCCGCCAGCGCTGTCCCTCCGCCGCGACCAGCGCGGTTTCGGTACGGGCGTCGAGGCCGGTGATCACATCGGACTTGAGGGTGCGCAGGGCGGCGACCGGGCCCGGGAAGTACGCGGTGACCTCAGCGAACGGCGTGGTGGGCGCCCAGAGCCGATCGCCCACCAGGCGGCGGTAGTTGAGGTCGCCCTTCACGATCGTCGGCGTGGCCGCGGCGAACTCGGCGCGGAGGTCGGCGGGCATGTCGGCGTACGGCAGCGGGGCGCAGGAGAAGGCGTGGGCGCGCACGGTGAGGCGGCCGTCCGCCATGGCCGACCAGAGGCGGCGGCCGTACGTCGATGCCGCGCCCGGCGCGGCGGTCAGCCGGTGCAGGGCGTCGACGACGTCGGCGGTGGTGGCGTCGGAGACGTAGTACGGGTGGGGTTTGATGTGCAGGACCGCCCGCTCGATGTGCCCCTCGTCGAGGAGGTGGGCGATCAGCAGCAGGTCGGGGATGAGTTCGCGGCCCGCGTTGTCGGCGACGAGACAGAGCGTGCCGGAGAGGAGTGACCACAGTCGCTCGCTGTCGTCGGCGACCAGGGCCGGGACGGGTGCCTGCGAGGCCGACTCGGCTCCCGCGGCGGAGAGGCGGAAGCCGAGGTCCGCGCGGTTGCCCCAGAGGGAGCCGTGCAGCAGCGCCTGCCCGCGCTCCGCGGGCGACTTGCCCTCCAGGGCGTCGAGGGCGGCGAGTTCCTCGTCCGTCTCGGGTGCGTCGAGTTCGGCGCGTTTGAAGGGGCGGAAGGGGTCGATGCCCTGCCAGGCTCCGGGGCCGAAGTAGCCGACCGTGTCGAGGAGTTGGCGGTAGAAGTAGCTCTCGGACCAGAGCCAGGGGACGTCGTACCAGGACCGTCCGGTGTACTCGTCGGTGCCCCAGGCTGCCCACTGTCCGTGGTCGGGGGCGTCGGTGCGGAGGGGTTGGATCGTGCCCTCGGTGCAGTTCTTCAGCAAGGCGTCGAGGGCGCGGTGCTGTGCGGGGCCGTAGGGGAAGGCTTCGCGTACCTGGTGGATGATCGCGGGGTGCCGTTCGGCCAGCACGCTGTGGGGGAACGAGCCGGGCTCGTTGCCGAGGATCACGGGCGCGGCGGGGGTGTCGGGCATGCGGCTCACCGTACCGGGCGGGTCAGCCGGCGCCGATCTCCCGCTCCAGTCGCGCGGCGAGGCTGAGATAGCGGGCGCGGCGCGGGACGGGGACCACGCCGCGGATCACCAGGTGCCACATCTCGGCGGTTCTTCGCGGCTGCAGGGCAACCGGTTCCAGGGCGCGCCCGATGACGCGGATGCCGACGAAGAGGCCGACGAGGGTGCGGGCGACGGCGTCCACGTCGATGTCGGGGTGCGCGTCGGCCTCAGCGACCGCGCCGGCGAGTTTGCGGGCGGCGATGTCGAGCCACTCCGTGAAGGGGTGCGGCGTCGGGGGCCGTACCTCGATCTCACCGGCGGCGAGCCGGAGTCCGGCCCGTGGGATGGGGCCCTCGACGGCCAGCCGGGTCATGCCGAAAGTGACACGTATCAGTGTCTCCAGTGAGGAGTAGCCCCGGCTGTCCATGTCCTTGGTCATCTGACGCGAGGCCTTGGCCTGCATCTCCAGGATGGTGTGGGCGAGGTCTTCCTTGGCCGCGAAGTGGAAGTACAGGGCGCCCTTGGTGACTTGGGCGTGGTCGACGATGTCGCTGAGGCTGGTGGACTCGTAGCCCTGCCGGTCGAACAGCTCGGCGGCGGCCGTGATGATCGTTGTGCGGGTCTGTTCGGCCCGTAACTGCCTCGCCATCGACTGAAACACTCCCGTGAAGGAAAAAACAACGGCCCATGCCGTTTTTTCTTACCCCCTGTACACAGTAGCTCACCGTCCGACGGCGTAGACCTTGCCCTCGAAGACCACCAACACCCCTCACGTTCCCATCACTTGCACCTCTGTGTCACCCCCGCCCCGACTCTTGACCACTTTCGGTATCTGTGGCACGTGTCAGCGACCGTTCTCGGCCACACGGACGACCGGCCGCCCCGGGAGGGCGCCCGTGGGGGCGCGCCTCCCCTTACGGGTCGGCCGGTCGGTTTCTGTGTGTGACCTGTGGAATCAGAAGGTGAGTTTCCAGCTGTTGAGGGTTCCGGTGTCCTGGGCGGCGGTGTCCTGGACCCGCAGTTTCCAGGTGCCGTTGGCGGTCTCACTGGAGGCGTCCACCGTATAGGTGGCCTTGACGTCGTCGGCGGAGTCCGAGGTGCTCGCCGCCTTCAGCCGGTACGTCGAGCCGTCGGGCGCGACCAGGTCGAGGACGAGGTCGCCGCGGTAGGTGTGGGTGATGTCGACGCCGACCTGGAGGGCGGCGGGCGCGTTGCCGCTACGGCCGCTGACCATGATCGAGGACTCGACGGCCGAGCCCGCGTCGGGGACGGCGACGGCGGTGCCGCTGGAGAAGGTGGCCCCCGTCGTCGTACCGCCACTGCCGCTCACGGCCTGGACGGTCTTGGCCGCGTCGGCGAGTCCCGCGCCGCAGCCGCCCGAGCAACTGCCGGGCAGGGCACGGGCGTTGGTCTTGACGGCCGACTCGATCTGGGCCGGGGTGAGCGAGGAGTTCGCCGACTTCATGAGCGCGACCAGGCCCGCGATGTGCGGGGTGGCCATGCTGGTGCCCTGGTAGTAGGCGTACGACTCGGTGGACGGCGTCTTGGTGCCGGAGTTCAGCGTGGAGTAGATGCCGTTGGCGGTGCCGGTGCTGGTCTGGCCGCCGGGGGCCGAGATGTCCACGCCGGAGCCGTAGTTGGAGTAGGAGGCCTTGGCACCGGCGCGGTTGGTGGCGGCCACCGAGATGACGTTCGCGCAGTTGCCCGGCGAGTGGTTGGCGACGTTGTCGTTGTCGTTGCCCGCTGCCACGACGACCGTGGTGCCGCGGTTCACGGCGGCGGTGATCGCGCTCTGGGTGGCCGAGGTGCAGGCGCCGTCGCCGCCCAGGCTCATGTTGATGACCTTGGCGATGTTGCCGTTGGCGGGGACGCCGGAGACGGTGCCGCCGGACGCCCAGGTGATGGCGTCGATGATGTCGGAGTCGTAGCCGCCGCACTTGCCGAGGACGCGGAGCGGGGAGATCTTCGCGCCGTAGGCGATGCCCGCGACGCCCTTGCTGTTGTTGGTGGCGGCGGCGATGGTGCCGGCCACATGGGTGCCGTGCCAGGAGGAGTTGCTCGCCCCGATGCCCGAGCCGCACTCGTTGGCGGCGTAGTAGTCGCCGGGGTCGGCCGGGTTGCTGTCGCGGCCGTCGCCGTCGACCGAGACGGCGGTGTCGGTGATGAAGTCGTAGCCGGCGACGATGTTCGCGGCGAGGTCGGAGTGCGTGACGTAGCCGGTGTCGATGACGGCGACGGTGACACCGCTGCCGGTCGAAGTCGGCCACGCGGCGGGCACGTTCATGCCGGCCGTGGACTCGAAGAGGTCCCACTGCTTGCTGTACTCGGTGTCGTTCGGGTCGGCCTGCGGGGTGTTCAGCCGGTCCGGTACGACATAGGAGACCTGCGGGTCGGCCTTGAACTCGGCGATGACGTCGGCGACTTCGGTGGTGCTACGCGCGTCGCCCAGACCGACGAGGGCGGCGCCGGTGCCGAGGCGGCGCTGGAAGTCGACGTCCTCGCCGGTCTCCTTGCCCTTGGCGGTGGCGTCGGCCGCGGCGGCCTGGTTCGAACTCGCTTCTGCGGTACCGGACTTGTAGCCGACGATGAGACGTTCGGCGAGGGAGCCGGGGGCGGCCTCGGTCTGCCCGGGCAGGGCGGGTGCGGCGGCCTGGGTGGGGGGTTCCTGGGCGACGGCGGCCGAGGTGGCCACGGTGGCGAGAAGGGCCGCGGAGACCGCGGCGACGGATATCAGGGTCCGTCCGGTGGGGAATGCCGTGGGAGTGCGCAAGGGCTTGCCTTTCGTGGCCGTACTCCAAGCAGCGCGGAGCGGCGGTCGATTCGCTTCGTCGTCGAAGCGGCGGGGGGTCGAGCCAGAGAGCGCCGGGCGCGGGCAGCCGCCTCGTCAGGGATTGCCTGTAGGTCAGCTGTGGCCAAACGATAGGCAAAGAGAAGGTCATCCGGATACGGGGGAAACCCTCGATCAGGCCGGAAACCACCCCTGCATATCGGGCGGTTGACCGGATACCTCCCGATTCGCGGCAAGGGAACGAACTGAACGCGCCGGGCCCGATTCCCGTATTGCACGGACAGACCGTTCCCGCCCCGGCCGAGGAGACGTTCCGGATGTCCCGGATGACCGCACATCGCACCGCCATGGCGGGCGCCGCCATGGCCCCGCTGCTGCTCACCGTCTGGGCGGCGGGTCCGGCGCAGGCGCACGGGGCGCCGACGTATCCGGTCAGCCGGGTGTACGCCTGCTCGCCGCAGGGCGGCAGCGCGGCCGGTTCGGCGGCCTGCAAGGCGGCCGTGGCGGCGAACGGGGGGCCCTTCACCTTCTGGGACAACATCCGGGTCCCGAACATCAACGGGCGGGACCGGCAGCTGATCCCCGACGGGAAGCTGTGCAGCGGTGGTCTGTCCGACTACAAGGGGCTCGACCTCACCCGTACCGACTTTCCGTCGACGCGGCTGACTCCGGGGGCGAAGCTGACGATGACGTACGCGTCGACGATCGCGCACACCGGCACGTTCAAGTTGTATCTGACGAAGGCCGGTTACGACCCGTCGAAGCCGCTCACCTGGTCCGAGCTGCCGACGCAGCCGTTCGCCGAGGTGAAGGACCCGCCGCTGACGGGTGGCGCGTACCGCATCAAGGCGACGCTGCCGACGGGCCGGACGGGGCGCCAGCTGATCTACACCATCTGGCAGAACAGCAGCACCGAAGACACCTATTACTCATGCTCGGACGTGGTGTTCCCCGGAGGCGCCGCCGCTTCCTCATCCTCTTCTTCGGGGGCGGCCGGTGCGAAGGACAAGGCGGCGAGTCCGTCTTCGCCGGCCGCCAAGTCGCCTACGGCCGCGAGCCCTTCGGCCCGGGAATCGACCACGGCCCAGAAGTCCTCGGCGTCGCCGGCCGAGGAGAGCACCGCGCCGGGCAGCAGTCCGGTGGCGTCCGACATCGACGCCTCTTCGAGCGGCCCTTCGGCGCCCATGCTGGCGGGCGGCGCCGCCGCGGTGCTGGTGCTCACCGGGGGCGCCGCCCTGTTCCTGCGACTGCGCCGACGCTGAACTCGGCGCGAACAGGCCCTACTTGCTCCTTAGTTGGTGTAGACCGCCACGCCGTTGTCCGTCACCGGGGCGTACTTCGCGGTGAAGTAGCCCGCGCTGAAGCACAGGGACGAGCCGGAGGTCTTGGTGAAGGCCTGGCTGGTGAAGTTGATGCTGGTGTCGGTGTTGCTGGACGTGCCGCTCAGGCTGGGCGCCTGGTAGACGCAGGTGATGCTGCCCAGCAGGGTGGTCAGCTTGACCGTGGTCTGGATGGTGGAGCCGCTGGCCGGGGTGACGGTCAGGGTGCCGTCCGAGACGGCCGCGGTGGTGTACGGCAGGTTGTCGACCGTGATGCTGGAGACACCGAGGACGCCGAGGACGTTGCTGGTGCAGCTGCTGCTGTCGAAGGTCTGCCCGGAGACGGACTCGGTGGCGGTGCCCGGCGCGGTCGGGTTGTCGGTGACGGTCGCGGTGAACGTCGACGAGGTGCACTTGATGCCGCTGGTGCCGGTCGCGCTGGAGTACAGGGTGGCGCTGGTGCCGGTGGCCAGGGGCGCGGTCAGCACATCGCCGACGGCGACGGCCGTGCCGCCGAGGCTGCCGGTGGTGAGCACCGTGTCGGCCGCCGACGCCGGGGCGATGAAGGGGAGAGTGAGCGCGGCGACGGAGCCGACGAGGGTGAGGACGGTGCGAGTGCGCATGCGGGTGTACCTCTTCTTCCGAAGTGGAGGGCCGAACCAGGGGGGGTCTTTGGGGGGT
>NZ_JAWOAI010000526.1:0-6560 GCF_033194735.1 Streptomyces sp. W16 | reverse complement strand
CGGGACGCCCTCCCGGACAGCGCGCCCCACCTGGTCGAACGCGCCGACTACACCCGGCAGGGCGGCGCCGACGCCATGGCCGCGCTGCTGGAGCGCCACCCCGACCTGGACGCCGTCTTCGTCGCCTCCGACCTCATGGCCTCCGGCGCCCTCCAGACGCTGCGCGAACGCGGGCGCCGGGTCCCCGAGGACGTGGCCGTGGTCGGCTTCGACGACCTCGTCTCCATCTCCGAGTCGACCGATCCGCCGCTGACCACCGTCCACCAGGACGTCGCCGAGATGGGCCGCCTGCTGGCCCGGCTGCTGTTCGACCGCACCGAACAGCACTCCGGGGAGGACCTGCCATCGGCGACCGTGCCGACCCGGCTGGTCGTGCGGCAGTCCGCCTGAGCTGCGCCGTCTCACCCCCCGACCGAATTTCGTCCGAAATGTGAGATCACATACCGAGGCCCGGACCGGGAATCGATACGATGAGCCCATGGTTCTTCTCGACGTGAGCGACAAGGCGCCGGGCATGCTGCTCGTGGCGCGGCTGCACGTCGACCTGTGCAGGCTGAACAGCGCCATCTGTTGACAGCGCGCTGTCGCCGCACGGCCGTGCGCCGCGGCAGTCAGGCATGTGCCCACCGAGACCAGACCCCTCCCGCTTCCGACAGGAGCCCCTTGCCATGGCCATCGAGGTCCGCATCCCCACCATCCTCCGTACCTACACCGGCGGCGAGAAGGCCGTCGAGGGTGCCGGTGAGAACCTCGCCGCGCTCTTCGCCGACCTCGAAACCCGGCACACGGGCATCCAGGCCCGCATCGTGGACGGCGGCGAACTGCGCCGCTTCGTCAACGTCTACCTGAACGACGAGGACGTCCGCTTCCTCGACGGCATCAACACCAAGCTGACCGACGGCGACAGCGTCACGATCCTGCCGGCCGTGGCCGGCGGTATGGCCTGATCCTCGATGCGCTACGACTCCCCGCTGGCCGCGGTGGGCAACACCCCTCTGGTGCGCCTGCCGCGGCTCTCGCCGTCCACCGACGTCCGCATCTGGGCCAAGCTGGAGGACCGCAACCCGACCGGCTCCGTCAAGGACCGCCCGGCCCTGCACATGATCGAACAGGCGGAGAAGGACGGCCGCCTCACCCCCGGCTGCACGATCTTGGAGCCCACCTCCGGCAACACCGGCATTTCATTGGCCATGGCGGCAAAGCTCAAGGGCTACCGCATGGTCTGCGTGATGCCCGAGAACACCTCGCAGGAACGCCGCGACCTGCTCAACATGTGGGGCGCCGAGATCATCCCCAGCCCCGCGGCCGGCGGCTCCAACACGGCGGTCCGCGTGGCGAAGGAACTCGCCGCCGAACACCCCGACTGGGTCATGCTCTACCAGTACGGCAACCCGGACAACGCCGGCGCCCACTACGCGACAACGGGCCCGGAGATCCTCACCGACCTCCCGTCCATCACCCACTTCGTGGCGGGCCTGGGCACCACGGGCACGTTGATGGGCGTAGGTCGCTACCTCCGCGAACACAAGCCGGACGTAAAGATCGTCGCCGCCGAGCCGCGCTACGACGACCTGGTCTACGGCCTCCGCAACCTCGACGAGGGCTTCGTCCCCGAGCTCTACGACGCCTCCGTCCTCACCACCCGCTTCTCGGTCGGTTCGGCCGACGCGGTCACCCGAACCCGCGAACTCCTCCAACAGGAGGGCATCTTCGCCGGCGTCTCCACCGGCGCGGCCCTCCACGCGGCAATCGGCGTCGGCAAGAAGGCCGTAGCAGCGGGGGAGACCGCCGACATCGCCTTCGTAGTGGCGGACGGCGGCTGGAAATACCTGTCGACGGGCGTCTACACGGCGGCAACAACAGAGGAAGCGATCAAGACCCTTCAGGGCCAACTCTGGGCATGATCAAAAGGGGTTGAGGGTCACCCCCTGCTTTTAGGGGCGCGGGGAACTGCGCGCCCAGCCACAGCGCACCCGCACCCGAAAACGAACCCTTAACGCGCAAGGTGACGGACCTGGTTCCACAAAACCGGGTCCACCACCCCCACCCGCCGCCTGAAGTCAGACACCGGCACAGCACGCAACTCGTCGGTCTCCAGATAGCTAGCTCGACCCTGAGAATCGCCGACAGCACCCGGCGGCAACGGAATCACCCCACCCCGCTCATCGTGATACTTGCTGGTGATCTTCGCGACGGTGACCTTCCGCCCCCGCACCGCAAGCACCAGACAAGGCCGGTCCTTCGCAGCCCCGGGTTGATCCTCATAGGGCACATTCGCCCACCAGATCTCCGCGGGCCGAGGCCGATCCCCCCGACCCCGTCGGGACGACCGTCCCCACCCGTCAACCAGCGTCGCGACCAGCGCCAGCAACACCACCGCCGCGAGCCCGAGCCACCAGTACGTGTTCATACGAACGACCGTACCGGCGCGCAAACAACGTCGCGCGCCCCATCGCACACCCCACACGCCCCGGTTCCAGCCGAACCGGTGACACCACAGGTGAGTTCCCCCACAACAGCCCTTGGCGGAGGAGCGACCGGCCCTTTTGCGCCTTACGCTCGACGGACCGCACGACCCCCGTCCCCCAACTCCAGAAGTTATCCGCCAGCGGAGGTTTCTGCTTTATGAAGCTCACCGTCGTCGGCTGCTCGGGGTCGTTCCCGTCCGCGGAATCGGCCTGTTCGAGCTACCTCGTAGAGGCCGACGGCTTCCGGCTGCTCCTCGACATGGGCAACGGCGCCCTTGGCGAGCTGCAGCGCCACTGCGGTCTCTACGACCTCGACGCGATCTTCCTCAGCCATCTGCACGCCGACCACTGCATCGACATGTGCGCGTACTTCGTCGCGCGCTACTACCGCCACGACGGCGGCCGTTGCGACCCCATCCCGGTCTACGGCCCCGAGGGCACCGAGCACCGCCTCACCACGGCCTACGCCGACACCCCCACCGCCTCCTCGATGAGCGAGGTCTTCGACTTCCACACGGTGAAGCCGTCCACGTTCGACGTCGGCCCCTTCACCGTGCACACCGAGCGGGTCCGCCACCCCGTCGAGGCCTACGCCATCCGCGTCGAGCACGGCGGCCGGTCCCTCACCTACTCCGGTGACACGGGCGTCAGCGAATCCCTCGACGAACTCGCCCGGGACACCGACCTGTTCCTGTGCGAGGCCGCGTTCACCCACGGCAAGGAGAACATCCCCGACCTCCACCTCAACGGCCGCGAGGCGGGCGAGACGGCGACCAGGGCGGGAGCCAGGCGCCTGATCCTGACCCACATCCCCCCGTGGACCGACCCCCAGGCCAACCTGGCCGACGCGCGCGAGGTCTTCGCAGGGCCGGTGGAACTGGCGGCGCCGAGGGCGTCGTACGAGATCTGACAAAGCCCCTCGCAGCCCGCCCGTCTCTCCTGGCCGCGAGGGGCTTTGCCGTGCAGCTCCGTTCACCGCAACAGGCTGCCGCCGTCCACCGTCAGGACCTGGCCGGTCAAGGCCTCCGCGGCGTCGCCGGCCAGGAAGCCCACGGTCGCGGCGACGTCGTCGGGGACGAGGGGGCGGGGGAGTGCCTGGCCGGCCAGGGCCGCGTCGAAGGCCTCGTCCGGCTGGTAGGCGGTCGCCGGGGTGCGGGTGAGCCCCGGGGCGACGGACGTCACGGCGATACCGTCCTTGCCCAGCGCGGCGGCCAGGGTGCGCCCGAACGCGGTGAGCGCCCCCTTGCTGGTGATGTAGCCGAGCAGGTCGGCGCTCGGTGGCCGCCACACGGTGTCGGAGGTGATGAGCACGATCCGGCCGAACCCGCGCTCCCGCATCCCGGGCGTGAAGGCCTGGGCCAGCAGCAGGACCGACTCGACGTTGACGGCCTGGATCCGCCGCCAGACGGCGAGGTCGGTGGTCTCCCAGTCCAGCAGATCGGACGCGGCGGCCGAGTGCACGAGCACGTCGACCCGGCCGTACCGCTCCAGGACTTCGGCCGCGGCCCGCCGTACGTCCTCCTCCGAGGCGAGATCGCATACGACGTCACCGGCCCGGTCCAGGACGACGACCCGGTGTCCGAGCCGGGCGAGTTCACGGGCGATCGCACCGCCGATCGCGCCGGCTCCGCCGGTCACCACCGCGACCCGTGCGGTCGGGACATCAGCCATGGTTCTCATCTCCTGCGTCGCAGCATCGAAGGCACTGAAGGCACTGAAGGCACTGAAGGCACTGAAGGCACTGAAGGGTCATCATTGCTCAAGCAAGCAAATTGTGCGCCGGTCGACGGCCGCACGGCAAGTCGTCGCTGCGGCATAGTGGGACGTGTAACCGTCACCCTTACACGCTCCGGGAGCGCGATGCCCACCAGCAGTCGCTTCGTCGTCGCCGTCCACGCCCTGGTCGCCCTCGCGGTCAGCGGCGACAAACCCCTGCGCTCCGAGGACCTCGCCCACTCGGCCAACACGAGCCCCGTGGTGATCCGCGGCCTGCTGTCCCGGCTGAGTGCCGCCGGGCTCACCAGGTCCCAACTCGGCGCGGGCGGCGGTGCGTTGCTGGCCAGGCCGGCCGAGGGGATCCGGCTCCTTGAGGTGTACCGGGCGGTTGAGGACACCCGGCTGTTCACCCTGCACCGCACCCCGCCGCCGCAGGACTGCGCGGTCGGCAGCAACATCGTGGGCGGTCTCCAACCCGCGCTGACCCGCGCCCGCGAGGCGTTCGAGGCGGAGCTGGACCACACCACGATCGCGGAGATCGCCGACGAGGTGGCCCGCCTCGGGAACTTCACGATGCCGCTGGAATGGTGACCTGACCGTCCGACGGGGTGGCCCGAGGTATCGCTCGAAAATAAGTGTCGATGTGTCGCTTACACAGTGCTAGTGTCGGAGTCTCCGGCAATCGCCCTCCAGGGCGGACGCCACCCATGACAGGAGTACGCGATGAGCGACACCCCCTCGGCCGTCGACCTGCTGCGGCGCACCTTCGACACCTTCCTCGCCAAGGACATGAAGGCCTGGACTGACCTGTGCGCCGAAGACGTCGTCGCCGAATTCCCGTTCGCCCCGGAGGGATCGCCGGCCCGGATCGAGGGCCGCGAGGCGCTCTTCGACTACCTGCGCGGCTACCCCGACCTCATCGACATCCGCGAGATCCCCTCGGTGCGCGTCTACCCGACCGCCGACGAGAACGTGGCGATCGCGGAGTGGAGCGTGATCGGCAGCGTCGTGTCCAACGGCAATCCCTACAACATGAGTTACGCGACCTTCGCGACCTTCCGCGACGGACTCGTCGTCAACTACCGGGAGTACTGGAACCCGAAGGTCTTCCTCGAAGCGCTCAGTGGCGACAGCTTCTGATCGAGCGGCCCCGTACGTCGAAGTGCTTGCCTGGGCAACTAAAGAGGCTTATTGTTGCTCAGGCAAGCAATTACTCGGTCCTGTCGCGACTGACCTGCCGCCACCCGACCCACACCAGGAAAGAGACTGTGATGAAAGCGATTCAGCAGTACGACTTCGGTGGACCCGAGGTGCTCACCGTGACCGAGATCCCCGAACCCGCGCCGCGCGCCGGACGGGTCCGGGTCCGGGTGACGGGGACCTCCGTGAACCCGGCGGACCTTGCGGCCCGCGCGGGCTGGCTTCGCCAGGTGCTGCCCGACCTGGCCCCGCCGTTCATCCTTGGCGCGGACCTCGCGGGTACGGTCATCGACGGCGACGGACCGTTCGCCCCCGGCACCCGGGTCGCCGGGCTCGCGCCCTGGTTCGTCAACCAGGAAGGCACGTACGCGGAGGTCGTCTCGATCGACCCCGCCCTTCTGGCGGAGATCCCGGCCGGCGTCGACGACGTCACGGCCGCGGCCGTCCCGATCACCGCCGAGACCGCCTGGCAGTCCCTCGACCTGGGCGGGCTCGAAGCCGGGCAGACCGTCCTGGTCACCGGGGCGAGCGGCGCCATCGGCGGGTGGGCGGTCCAGCACGCGGCCGGCCGTGGCGCCAAGGTCGTCGCCGTGGCGTCGGACGGTGACGAGAAGTACGTCGAGGGCCTCGGCGCCGACATCGTCCTCGGCCGGGCGAGCGACGCAGGTGAACTCGCCGCCGCGGTGCGGAAGTCGGTGCCCGGCGGGGTCGACCTGGTCGTGGACCCCGCCGGTATCGGCGGCGACCTGATCCACGCCGTGCGCGACGGCGGTGTCTTCGTCGTCATCGCGGTCGTGCCCGCCCCCGAACCGGAGCGCGGTGTCGACGTACGCCGGGTCAGCGCGGAGTCCGACGGCGCGCTGCTGGCACAGATCCTCACCGACCTCGCCGACGGGAGGAAGAAGGCCCGCATCGGCCTGACCCTGCCGCTGACCGAGGCGGCCGAGGCGCACCGGAAGAGTGAGGCGAGGTCGGTACGGGGGAAGATCGTGCTCACGGTCTGAACTAGGGCCTGCCCGGCGGATCCTGTCGCAGACGCGGGGTCTGGCACGCCCTCCCCCACTGCCCTAAAGGCGTGGGGGGACCCCCAGCGGCGTTGTCGTCGGTCGCCGACGGCTCCGCGTCGCCTCCCTCCTCCGCCTTGCAGTTGGACGCACCAGACCCCGCTCACCGGCG
>NZ_JAWOAI010000525.1:0-6587 GCF_033194735.1 Streptomyces sp. W16 | reverse complement strand
GAGGCCTTCGTGCTGCTCGCCCGTGCGCTGAAGGTCCGTCAGCCGGTGGTCGTGCACCCGCAGTTCACGGAGCCGGAGGCGGCGCTGCGGGAGGCGGGGCACGCGGTGGAGCGGGTGCTGCTGCGGGAGGCGGACGGTTTCCGGCTGACCCCGGGGGCCGTCCCCGAGGGCGCGGACCTGGTCCTCATCGGCAACCCGACGAACCCCACGTCGGTCCTCCACCCCGCTGCGGCGATCGCCCAACTGGCCCGCCCCGGACGGCTCCTGGTGGTCGACGAGGCGTTCATGGACGCGGTGCCGGGTGAGCGCGAGGCTCTCGCGGGCCGGACCGACATCCCCGGTCTCGTGGTCCTGCGCAGCCTCACCAAGACGTGGGGTCTTGCGGGGCTGCGGATCGGCTACGTCCTGGCCGACCCCGAGACGATCGCCGAACTCGAACGGGCCCAGCCGCTGTGGCCGGTGTCCACGCCCGCGCTCGCCGCGGCGGAGGCGTGCATGGACTCACCGGCCCTCGCGGAGGCCGCGCACGCGGCTCACCGCATCGCCGCCGACCGCGCCCATCTCGTCGCCGGCCTCACCGAGTTCGCCCCCGACGGACTCCAAGTCATGGAACCCGCCGAGGGCCCCTTCGTCCTCGTCCGCGTCCCCAACGCGGTTGCCGTCCGGCGGCATCTGCGCGACCTGGGCTTCGCGGTCCGGCGCGGGGACACGTTCCCTGGACTGGGCGAGCAGTGGCTACGGCTGGCGGTACGGGACCGACCGACGGTCAACCGCTTCTTGCAGGCACTGGACCAGGCGGTGACGCTGGCGGGGCGGTGAGGTGAGGCGATGGTCCTTTGGGACGTCCACTTCTCGGCTAACCGAGACGGGTGGGTGGGTGGGTGGGAAATGTAGTTGGGTCAGCCCCGACGGCGGCGCGCCATGATCACCGCGCCCCCGCCCAGCGCCAGCAGAGACACCGCCCCACCCGCGACATACGGCGTCATGGAGCTACCCCCCGTCTCGGCCAACCCCGCCTCCGCAGGCGCCCCTTGCGGCTTCACATCCGGCGCCGGTGCCTCACACGTGGCCTGTGCCAACGTCACCGTCCCCTCCACATCCGCCACGTTCAGCTTCAACGGGTTGATGGACACCTTGAGTTCGAGCGCGGTCGCGGCGGCCGTACGGGACGTGGTCGACGTCTTGGACAGGTCGAGGCGGACCGAGCCGACCCCCGGGACCTCAACCTCCGTAGGCCCACCGGCGGTTACGGTGACCCGCTTGCCCAGCACCGTCACCGACCCGAGCAGATTCGACGTGGCGACCGGCGTCTTCCCCGCCTCGCACGTCGCCTTGGACGTGACCGTACCGACCTCGATGAGCGAGAGCAGCGGCAGCCCGGGCACATGGAGCTTCACGGCGGCGAGGTTCGTGTAACCCTCGGCCTTCGTCGCGGACACCGTCGCCTTCGCCGTGGCGACGTCCGCGCTGAGCACACTGAAGGACTGCCCGCCGTTCACCCCGTCCAACTGGGCGCTGAGCGCGGTCTTTTCGGCGCTCTGCGGTGCCTGGACCTCGTTGAGGGAGACCGTGAGCGGGACGTCCACGGTCTTGTTGAGCAGGGACACGTCGAGCCCGGTGCGCAGTACGACGGCGCTCGCGCGACCCTGGTCGGTTCTCGCGTGGGCGGACCCCGCGCCGGCCAGCGTCGCGGGACCGGCGGCGAGGGCGGTGGCCGTGGCAACGGTGGCCCAACGGCGTGCGGGCATGCGGAAGTTGGTGCCGTTCAAGGTGTGGGACCCCCAGAGGAGACATGCTTGGGACCCGGTAAGAATTACCCACGAAGGGTGAACCGTCAGCGATCCTGCGTCACTTCACCCCATCGTGGGTTTTCCGTGAACGTATTCGAATCGACTGGCGACTATTCGACCACCAGCCCGTTCAGCACCACCCGTCGCGGCGACGCCAGGACGCGTACATCGGCGCGCGGGTCCGCCTCGTACACGACGAAGTCCGCCGGCGCCCCCTCATCGAGCCCGGGCCGCCCGAGCCACCGCCGCGCGCCCCACGCGGTGGCCGACAGCGCTTCTACGGCAGGGATGCCGGCGGTGACCAGTTCGGCGACCTCGGCGGCGACCAGGCCGTGGGCCAACGATCCCCCGGCATCGGTCCCGACATACACCGGGACGCCGGCGTCGTAGGCGGCGCGCACGGTGTCGTAGCGCCGCTCGTACAGCCGGAGCATGTGGGCCGACCAGCTCGGGTACTTGCTCTCGCCGCCCGCGGCGAGGTGCGGGAAGGTCGCGATGTTCACGAGGGTCGGGACGATCGCCACGCCCCGCGAGGCGAACAGCGGGATGAGGTCCTCGGTGAGGCCGGTCGCGTGCTCGATGCAGTCGATGCCCGCCTCGACGAGGTCGCGCAAGGCGGCCTCCGCGAAGCAGTGGGCGGTGACGCGGGCGCCGAGCCGGTGCGCCTCGGCGATCGCCGCCTCCACGGCCTCGCGCGGCCAGCAGGCGGACAGGTCGCCGAGGTCGCGGTCGATCCAGTCGCCGACCAACTTGACCCAGCCGTCGCCGCGTTGGGCTTCCTGGGCGACGTAGGCGACGAGTTCGTCGGGTTCGATCTCGTGGGCGAAGTCGCGGATGTAGCGGCGGGTGCGGGCGATGTGCTTGCCGGCCCGGATGATCTTCGGGAGGTCCTCGCGGTCGTCGATCCAGCGGGTGTCGGACGGCGAGCCGGCGTCGCGCAGCAGGAGGGTGCCGGCGTCGCGGTCGGTGAGGGCCTGTGTTTCGGCGGTGGCCGCGTCTACGGGGCCGTGGGTGCCGAGGCCTACGTGGCAGTGGGCGTCGACGAGGCCGGGGAGGGTCCAGCCTTCGACCTTACGGATGTCGCGGGCATCGACGGGGCGGTCGTAGGAGATGCGGCCGTCGATGACCCAGAGTTCGTCGCGGATGTCCTCGGGGCCCACCAGGACCCGGCCCTTCATGTGCAGCACCGGTTGATCGCTCATGGGACGCACGATAGTTCGTCGGGTGCGGGTCCGTTGTGGCTGGTCGCGCCCACGCGGCGGAGCCGCATATCGATACAGCCCCGCGCCCCTTAGGGGGCGCCTTCCTCGTCCGGTACTTCAGCCATCGCGGGGTCCAGTAGGCGTGACAAGAAGTGGCGGGTGCGCTCGTGTGCAGGGTTGGCGATGACCCGGTCCGGGGTGCCGTCCTCGATGATCACGCCGCCGTCCATGAACACGACCCGGTCGGCGACCTCGCGTGCGAACGTCATCTCGTGGGTGACCACCATCATGGTCATGCCCTCGTTCGCGAGCATCCGCATGACCGCCAGTACGTCGCCCACCAGCTCCGGGTCGAGTGCCGAGGTCGGTTCGTCGAAGAGCATCACCTCGGGGTCCATCGCCAACGCCCGTGCGATCGCGACGCGTTGCTGCTGTCCGCCGGAGAGGGACGCCGGGTAGGCGGCGGCCTTCTCCGAGAGGCCTACGCGCCGCAGGTTCTCCGCGGCGACCTTCTCCGCCGCCGCCTTGTCCCGGCGCAGGACCCGGCGTTGGGGCAGGGTGAGGTTCTCGGTGACGGACAGGTGCGGGAAGAGGTTGAACTGCTGGAAGACCATGCCGATACGACGGCGTACGGCGTCGATGTCGACATCGGGGTCGGTGATCTCGGTACCGCCGACGAACACCCGCCCCTCGGTGGGTTCTTCGAGCAGGTTCACACAGCGCAGCAGGGTCGACTTGCCCGAGCCGGACGGGCCGATGACGCACACCACCTCCCCCTGCCCGATCTCCAGGTCGATGCCGCGCAGCACTTTGTTGGTGCCGAACGACTTGTGCAGGCCGCGCACTTCGATCTCGGGACTCCCGGACGGGGCGGTCATCGCACGGCCTCCCCGGTCTTCGTCTCCATGCGGCGCACCACGAAGCTCAGCGGGATCGTGACGAGGAGATAGCACAGGCCCGCCACCAGGATCGGCGTGGAGTTGGCGGTCGTACTGGCCAAGTCCCGTCCGTATTTGGACAGTTCGCGCTCCTCCAGGGTGACGCCGAGGAACAGGACCAGGGAGGAGTCCTTGAAGAGGAGGACGAGTTCGTTGGTCAGGGGCGGCAGAATGATCCGGAACGCCTGCGGGACGACGATCGACACCATGGCCCGCGCCTGCGAGAAGCCGAGCGAACGGGCCGCCTCCAACTGGCCCTTGGGCACCGCCTGGATACCGGCCCGGATCGTCTCCGCCATGTACGCGGCGGACACCAGGCCGAGCGCGAGGGCGACCTTGCCGTACGTACCGCCGACGATCTCCGTGCCAGGGAAGGCGAGGGGTACGGCGACGCCGACGAAGATGAAGATGAGGAGGGCGGGCAGGCCGCGGAAGATCTCGATGTAGATCCCGGCGAGCCAGCGGTACGGCCCGACGGACGACAGCCGCATCAGTGCGACGATCATGCCGAGGACGAGTCCGAAGACGAAGCCGGACAGGGTGTAGAGCACGGTGTTCTTCAACGCCAGCGTGATGACGTCGGGGAACATCTGCTTGGCGATGCTCCACTGCGCGAACTGGTTCTTCAGGCGGCCCCAGTCGGCGGTGACCGCGAAGGCGATCACCGCGCCGAGGAACACGGTGTACTGAACTCCCCTGGACAGCCTGCGCCGTTGACGACGCGTCAGGCCCTTTGCCCTCGGCTGGAGTTGCAGGTCGGTCATGAGGCCGAGGGTGAGGGTGAGGGTGAGGGTGAGGGTGAGGGTGAGGCGGCAGTGGCGTCGTAGGGACCGATCCACTTCTCGTACAGCTTCTTGTACGTGCCGTCCGCCTTCGCGTCCTTGATCGCCTTGTTGATGGCCGCGAGGAGTTTGGTGTTGCCCTTCTTGACCGTGAAGCCGTACTGCTCACCGGTGTTGAGGTTGTCGACGACCTCGAAGGCGTCGGCGTTGGCCTTGGTCTTGAGCCAGCCCTGTACGACCGGGTAGTCGATGATGACGGCCTGGACCTGGCCGGTGCGCAGTCCGTTGAGGACGGCGTCGGAGGACTCGAAGGAGACGGGGTCGAAGCCCTTGCTCTTCGCGTAGTCCTCGCCGGTGGTCTGCGCCTGGGCGCCGAGCTTCTTGCCCTTGGTCTTCACATCGGCGAGGGAGGTGATCCCGCTCTTCTTGTCGACGAGGACGGCCTGGGTGGCGTCGAAGTACGGGTCGGAGAAGTCGACGTTCTTCTTGCGTTCGGCGGTGATGGTCATGCCGGCGGCGGCCAGGTCGCACTCGTCGGCGTTGAGGAAGGCGCCGGTCTTGAAGTTCTCGAAGGGGGTGTCGAGGATCGTCTGCTTCACGCCGAGGTCCTTGGCGACCAGGTCGATGAGGGAGACGTCGAAGCCCTGCACCTTGCCGTCGATCTCGGACTGGAAGGGCGGGTAGGGCAGGTGGGTGCAGGTGGTGAGCTGACCGGCCTTGACGAGTTCGACGCCACCGGCGGCGGTCTTCGAACCGCTGCCGCCGCTGTCGCTCGACGTGCAGCCGGCCACGAGGACGAGCGCGGCGCTCGCGGTGGTGGCGGCCAGGGTGCGGGCCCGGCGGCCGAGGAGCGTGTTCACGGAGGCCTCCTGTGACGGAACTGTGGCTTCCGATTATTGGGAGGGGCGGGGCGGACCGCTCGTGGTGAGGTGTCGGCGAGGGGGCCGTACGGGCTAAGAAGTCGCCGGTCGGAGGGGCGCGGCGGGCCGTGCGGGGCGCCGGTTACGCTCGTTGCGTCGATCCCCGGGACATCTTCGGCCCCCGGGATCCCTTCGATCCCCGCGAGTGAAAGAGCACCGCCGTGACGCACCCCTTCCTCGACCTGGCCCCGCTGAGCGCCGCGCACTTCGCCGCGATCGAGGACCGGGTGGCCCGGCTGCTCGGCACCGAACAGGATGTCGTGATCATGCAGGGCGAGGCCTTGCTGCCGCTGGAGGGCGCGATCCGTTCGACGGCCGGTCCGGGCACGGTCGCGCTGAACGTCATCACCGGCCCCTACGGGCAGACCTTCGGGAACTGGCTGCGGGACTGCGGCGCCGAGGTGATCGACCTCGCCGTCCCCTTCCACACGGCGGTGACGGCGGAGCAGATCCGGGAAGCATTGGTTGCGCACCCGGAGATCGACTTCGTGTCCCTGGTCCACGCGGAGGCGGCGACCGGCAACACCAACCCGGTCGCGGAGATCGGCGAGGTCGTGCGCGCTCACGGCGCCCTCTTCTACCTCGACGCGGTGGCCTCCATCGGCGCGGAGCCGGTGCTGCCGGACGCGTGGGGTGTCGACCTGTGCGTGATCGGGGCGCAGAAGGCGATGGGCGGACCCGCGGGTGTGTCGGCGGTTTCGGTGAGTGAACGCGCATGGTCGCGAATGACCTCGAACCCCGGAGCACCGCGCCGCTCGTACCTCTCCCTCCTCGACTGGAAGGACCGCTGGACCGACGCCGGCCGCAAGGCCCTCCCGCACGCCCCGGCCCAGTTGGAGATGCTGGCACTGGAGGCCTGCGTCGAGCGGATCGAGGCGGAGGGCCTGGACACGGTGATGCGCCGCCACGCGGCTGCGGCTGCGGCGACACGGGCGGGCGCGCTCGCCCTGGGCGG
>NZ_JAWOAI010000524.1:0-6631 GCF_033194735.1 Streptomyces sp. W16 | reverse complement strand
CCGGCTGCGGGCCGATGACCGGGCGTCCGGCGAGTGCCACGACGTGCTCGCGTGCGGCGGTGCTGTGGCCGACGAAGCGCTGCGAGACCAGGATGCGACGGCTGTCGTCGACGCCGAGGACTCCCTTGTCGAAGAGCTTGTGGTGCAGGGAGCACAGGCACAGGCCGTTGTCGACGTCGTCCGGTCCGCCGAAGGCCCACCAGCGCACGTGCGCGGCCTCCAGCCCGACGGGCACTGCGCCGATACGGCCGTCGTAGCCGCAGAAGGCGCACCGGTATTCGTAGGCGGTCAGCACCAGTTCGCGCATCCGCCGGTCCCGTTGCCTTCGGGCGGTGGGGAGTTGGTGGGTTTCCGTCGGCTCCAGGTCCAGGCCGACGGCTTCACACAGCTCGCTGTGGAGCGAGGGAGGGAAGTGCAGGTCGAGGAGCGATCGCGCTATTCGGTGCAGCAGTTCGGGTTCGCGCCGTAGCGCATGTCCGAGTTCGGGCGCGAGCCGTCCGGTGGCACCCGTGGCCCGGAGGTCCCGCAGGCCGCTGCCTGGGCTGCCGGGACCACGGTCGGTACGCACCTCCCATACGCCGTCGCTGACCAGGTGGTGGAAAGGGTAGGCGGGCGACGTCTTGTTGGGCGGCCCGTACTCGGTCAGCAGGCGTTGCGAACAAGTGCGGTCGGCCGAAGGCGGCGAACTCGCCTCAGGCGGCCCGGTGTTGGAAGGTGCGGCGGTAGGACGTGGGCGTGATGCCGAGGGCGTCACGGAATCGGGCGCGCATGTTGGCGCCGCTGCCGAGGCCGCACCGGACGGCGATCTGTTCCACCTGGAGGTCGGTGGTCTCCAGGAGTTCTCGCGCGCGGTTGATACGGGCGGTCAGGAGCCATTGGTGGGGGCTGACGCCGGTTTCCTGGCGCCACAGGCGGGTCAGGGTGCGCGGCGAGACGCCGGCATGGTCGGCGAGGTGGGGGATGGTGAGGTCCTCTTCGAGGTGGAGCAGGGCCCGTTCGCGGGTGTCGGCGAGCGTGGTGGCCTGCGGGGTGGGGAGGGTCCTGTCGATGTACTGGGCCTGGCCGCCGTCGCGGTGCGGGGCGGCGACGATGTCCCTGGCGATGTCGTTCGCGACGGCTGCGCCAAGGTCTTTGCGGACCAGGTGCAGACACAGGTCGATGCCGGCCGTGACACCCGCCGAGGTCAGGATGGTGTCGTTGTCGATGTAGAGGACGTTGCGGTCGACGCGTACCCGGGGGTAGAGCTCTTCGAGGTCGTCCGCGCTGGCCCAGTGAGTGGTGACGGTGCGGCCGTCGAGCAGTCCGGCCGAGGCGACGGCGAAGGCGCCGGTGCAGATGGAAGCGATGCGTATCCCGGCGCGGCCGGCGAGCTTGAGAGCGGCCCTCACCCGTGGGCGCGGAGGGCGCCGGAAGTCCTCGAAGCCCGGGACGATGATCGTGTCCGCTTCGGCGAGCGCCTCAAGACCCGCGGTCAGCCCGAGAGTGAAACCGGCGCTCGTGGTCACGGCCTCCTCGGTGTCGCCGCACACGGTGAGCTCGTAGGGGGTGTTCGGACGGGCGTTGAAGATCTGCGTGGGGATCCCCAGATCCATGGGCAGCACGCCGTCGACCGCCAGGACCATGACCCGGTGCCTGTTCATGGCCGCAATATTACGTCCGACGCCAATGCCGCAGGTAAGGGCAGGAAGCCGTCACGTCCTGGCCCAGAGCGGTTCCCGGGATAACTCCCCTGCTCAAGCCGATGATTGTGCGGCCGGAAAGCAAGGTCTCCTCCACACTGTTCTGGCCCGAAAAATGCGCATGCTGGCAGATGAGCCGTGTCCTGGACGGGAGGTTCCGGAGCAGGATCGAGGAACGAGCGGGGCAGCCGACTCCACACACCGGTGGAGCGGCCCCAGAGCCCCGGCCGTGGACGAGGAGCCGGCGATGACTTCGCAGGAGCAGAACGTGGTGGGCCGCTTCTTCGACGTACAGGGCGGCCAGGTGTACGCCCACGTCCGCGAGGGCGACGGCCCGGCGCTGATCTTCCTGCACTACTGGGGAGGCTCGCGGCGCACCTGGATCCCGGTGCTGCGGCGGCTGGATCCCGGGCAGGGCTTCGTGGCCTACGACCAGCGTGGCTGGGGCGACTCCACGAGCGTGCCGGGACCCTACGGCCTGGAGCAGCTCGCGGACGACGCGCAGCGGGTCATCGACGCGCTCGGATACTCCCACTACGTGCTCGTCGGACACTCCATGGGCGGCAAGGTGGCTCAGCTGCTGGCCGCGCGCAAGCCCGCCGGTCTGAGCGGAGTCGTCCTCGTGGCACCCGCGCCACCCGCGCCGATCGGGGTGACCGAGCAGACGCAGGAGGCGGTCTCCCACGCCTACGACAACGAGGAGACGGTGCTTCGGGGCATCGACCTGATGCTGACCCGCGGCGGGCTGACTCCCGAGCTGCGCAGGCAGGTGGTCGAGGACAGTCTGCGCGGCGGCGAGCAGGCGCGTCTCGCATGGTCGCGTGGGGGCCTGGTCCAGGACGTGTCGGCCGGCGTCTCGGCCATCGGGGTGCCGGTGCTGGTTCTCGCGGGCAGCGACGACAAGGTCGACCCGCCGACCGTGCTCGCCGAGCACCTGCTGCCGCTGATCCCGACCGCCACGCTGACCGTCCTGAAGGACACCGGCCACCTCTCCCCCCTTGAGGTGCCCGACCAAGTGGCCGCGCACATCGGCGCGTTCGTCGCCCAGCTGTAGGCACACCACTCCAGCCGCACATCCCCAACGCCCCCCATGCAGGAGACCCACCATGACCACCGACGCACACCTGTCCGTCGCCGAGCAGCTCGACCTCCCCGGCACGACTCTCGCCCAGGACACCTACGCCTACGCGGCACAGGCCACGCCCGCCTTCGTTCACCACCACAGCGTCCGCAGCTACGTCTTCGCCCGCGCCCATGCCCAGAACCAGGGTCTGCACGCCGGCAGCGACTACGACGACGAGCTGCTGTACGTCAGCTGCCTCCTGCACGACCTCGGACTGAGCGAGGAGGGCAACGGCGACCAGCGTTTCGAAGTCGACGGCGCCGACCTCGCCGCGGCATTCCTGCGCGAGCGCGGTGTCGAGGAACGGCGTATCGCCATCGCCTGGGACGCCATCGCCCTGCACACCTCGGACGGCATCGCCTCACGGAAGGGCACGGAGGTGGCGCTGGCTCAGGCCGGCATCGCCACCGACATCCTCGGAGCCCGGCGCGAGAGCCTTCCGCCCGGCCTCGCCGACGAGGTGCACGCCCTGCTGCCGCGCCAGGACCTGGCCTACGGGCTCAGCGACGCCATCGTCACCCAGGCCAGGACCAAGCCCCACAAGGCGTCCCCGCTGACCTTCCCGGGCGACCTGCTGCGACACCACCTGCCCTACGGCGCCCAGCCCGGCTGGTACGACCTGATCGCCGCGGCCGGCTGGGGCGACAAGCCGGTCGGTGTCACCGCCCGGCGCCGTGCGGAGACTCCTCAGCAGGTGGGGACCTTGTTCATGGAGTACCTGGAGGCCGGTGACGTCGAGGGCCTGGTGTCGCTGTACGAGCCGAACGCCCACTTCGTCCCCACTCCCGGAACCCACCTGGTGGGCACGGACGCCATCCGCGAGGCCATGCGGCAGATGGTCGACAGCGGCGCCCGCCTCAAGCTCGAACCGCGCGAGATCCGACAGGTCGACGATGTCGCCCTGGTGTCGAACAACGCCGTCCTCACCGGGGTCGGACCGGAGCCGGTGGTCTCCACCACCACCGAGATCCTCCGACGCCGGCCGGACGGCGGCTGGGTCCACGCCGTGGACGACCCGTTCTTCAGCTGACCGCGTCGGGCTGCCCGGGCACGGATGTACAGGCCGCCATGTCGGCTGATCCGCCGGACGCACTGAACGATCAACGTTCCGGCCCGAATCCGGCACGCGACAACTGATCACCACGGCTTCTGACCTGGGAGTACGTGCTCTCCTCGGCGGTGTGCCTTCGGTACGGTCAAGGTCCGGGCCGGCGCCGACCCCGGCCCGGACCTTGACCGGTGTTGGGCAGCACACCGTGGCGGGGTACAGGCCACATGTGCGCTGCCGACCCGCCCGCGGCTGTTGGGGGGGCGCCGACGGGCGGTGACCGGCCCGAAGGGGTGGAGACGGGCCGGCCGATGTTCGCGCGGCGGACCTCACGAGCGGACGCGCGAACTCCAGGAATCTAGCGCGTGGCAACCGCCGCGCACGATCCACTGAGCGCGGCTGTTGTCCGCACAACGCGGGGCGATGGTGTGGGCCGTGGTCACCCGGAACGCAGTGTCTGCGAGGGCAACTCGCCGAAGCGGGCTCGGTAGCGGGACGCGAAGCGGCCCAGGTGGTCGAAGCTCCAGCGATGGGCGACCTCGCTCACGTTCACCTCGCCCGGCGTGCCGCGGCGCAGCTCGTCGTGGGCGCGGGTGAGGCGGACGTCGGTGAGGTAGGCCAGCGGGGTCATGCCGACGTACTGCTGGAAGGCTTCTTGGAGTCGCCGCACGCTCACTCCGGCGAGCACGGCCAACTCTCCTACCGTGAACGGGTGTTGCGGCATGCTGTGCATGGCCTCGACAGCACGCTTGACGGGGCCCGGGCGCAGGGCGGAGTCCGGTCGGTCGAGCTCGTCGCGATAGCGGTGGCCGGTGGCGAGGAGGAGCCCGGTCAGCAGGGCCTCCTGGAGCGGGCGGGCGACCATCGGCCGGGTGAGCAGCCCGCCGTCCTGTATCTGGTCGAACACCGCGCGGATCATCCGTACCCAGCTCAGGCCCGCGCCGTGCGCGACGTCCAGTTCGGGTGTGAGGACGACGGGGGTGCGCAGCGGTCGGCCGAGAAGGCGTTCGAGTTGACCGTTGAGGGCCTTGGGGTCGATCTTCACGGCCAGCATGGAGCAGTCGGTGCTCACTCGATCCAGGGCCGTGTCGCCGTGCGGCTGGAAGACGGCCGCGTTCGCGGCGGTCGCTACCGCCTTGGTGTGCGTTCCCTGACGCCAGGCCAGATGGCCCCCCATGGGGATGTCCACGTGGTAGGAGCCGAGTTCCCCGAACCGTATACGCACCTCCGCGCCGAAAGAGAGTCGTCCGAGCGTGAGCGGACCGAGCGCGGCGATGTCGTACCGGGCCGTGAACTCGGCACTGCCGTCGGGCACGTCGATGAAGTTGGCGTAGAAGCGTTCTTGGAGGACCTGCCGAGCCTCGTCCACATCCGTCGTCCGGAACTTCAGCACATCCTGGCCCTGGTTGGGTGAGTGGTGCATACCGCAACCTCCTGCGCCGTTGGACCGTACGAGAAACGGTGCACATTATCGCCACCCGTTGCCTGCTGCCGGGCCCCTGTTTTTCCGTCTCACGGCAGATCTGGCCGGAACGAGACGTCGCCTCGGGCCGACAGGACTTCGGGCGAGGGATCCCGTCGTGTCAGCCGTTGTCAGGGCACGCGGAGGGCACGCCACCCCCGAACTGGCCCAGACAACAAACAACCCCCAGGCGGCTGACCCGGGGGCAGATTCTGGAGCGGGTGACGAGAATCGAACTCGCACTCTCAGCTTGACCGTGGTTGCCCGCTCTTACGGGCACGGATTGGGTACGGCTTCGGCTCAGGCGGCTCGGCGGCGTCTTCGCGCCCTTGGCGGATGCAGCGGGCGTAGAGCTCGGCAGAGCGTGGGCGACCACTGTTGCATGCGCAAATGGGCGATTGTGACGGGCCGGCTGTGGAAAGTCACCGGTCGAGATCCTCGTACTCCTTCGCGGGCACGCCGATGTCCGAGAAGATGTCCCGTGCCTGTCGCCTCATCAGTTCATGGGCAGCGCCGTCGGTCTTCCGGTGGGCGCGGGCGAGTGCCATGAGGGTGCGGGCCTCGCCGAGTCGGTGGCCGGTCTCGCGGTGTATGGAGAGGGCCTCTTGGCCAAGTTCGACCGCTGCGCCGGGTGTTTCCTCGGCCTCTGCGGTCTCGCACAGTGCGGTCAGGGCCTGGCCCTCCACCACGCGGAACGAGTGGTCGCGGGCCAGGGTCAGCGCCTGTTCGGCGTGGGCGCGGGCCTCGTCGTACCGGCCTGCTTCCTGGTAGGTGAGGGAGAGGCAGAGGAGGCTGTCCGCCTCGGCCCGTCTGAATCGCGCCTCGCGGGCCAGGGCGAGAGCCTGCTCGCCGGCCTGAACAGCCCGGTGCGGCTGTGCCAGCCGTCGGTGGGCTGCTGCGACCGTGGTGAGGATGCCGGACTGAACCCAGTGTCGTTTCGTGTCCTCGACCAGGGCGAAGGCCTGCTCGGCCTGCTCCAGCCCTTCGTCGTGGCGGCCGAGTTCGACATTGATCTTCGCGATGGCGTCGAGCATCATCGCGTGGCCGTTGCGGTGACCGGCCCGCTTG
Organism: Streptomyces sp. W16; assembly: GCF_033194735.1. NCBI lineage: Bacteria > Bacillati > Actinomycetota > Actinomycetes > Kitasatosporales > Streptomycetaceae > Streptomyces > Streptomyces sp. W16. Next base: position 251 of record NZ_JAWOAI010000524.1, on the reverse strand, counting down.
TCGGAGGCCACTTCCGGGCCGAGGAGGTCGAGTCCGTCGGTGAGACGGCCGAGTTCCCAGTACACCCTGCCCAGGTTCTGCAGGGCCGAGCCGGCGTCCCACGAGCTGACGTCCGTCTCAAGGTCGACGGCACGTTCGAGGTGATCGGCGGCCTCACGCAGTCGGCCCAGGTCCCGGCAGGCCAGACCGAGGCCGACCATCCCGAATCCTTCGAAGTAGCGATGCCCGACCTCACGGAAGATGCGCAGGCC
>NZ_JAWOAI010000523.1:0-6635 GCF_033194735.1 Streptomyces sp. W16 | reverse complement strand
CCGATCTCGCGGCTCCGAAGGTGGCGGGGGCAAAGGTGGCGCCGTCATGAGGCCGCCGAGCGGGGGTACGCGCGCGTGAACAGGCCCGAGCGGGAGGCGGCCGTGCGGCGGATCATGGAGCGGACTCCGCCGCAGGTGCCGCCGGAGCTGTACGCGGACGTCGTACGCCGCGGCGGCCGGATGCTGCGCCGCCGGAGGGCCGCCCGGCGGCTGATGTGGCTGCTGCTGTGCGCGGCGGTCGTGGCGTTCACCGTGTGGGCGCTGATGGTGCATCCCTGGGTGGAGCCGCCGTCGGAGACGACTCCACCGCTGACGGGCTGGTGAGGAACCGGCGCTCTCGCCGTCGGGCATAGGCCCTAGCCCAGGGCCTGCTGCAGGTCCTCCAGGAGGTCCTGCACGTTCTCGATGCCCACGGAGAGGCGGACGAGGTCGCCGGGGACCTCCAGGGCCGAACCGGCGACGGACGCGTGCGTCATGCGCCCCGGGTGCTCGATCAGCGACTCGACGCCGCCCAGGGACTCGCCGAGCGTGAACACCTTGGCGCGGTTGCAGACCTCGACGGCCGCCTCCTCGCCGCCCTCGACCTGGAAGGAGACCATGCCGCCGAAGGACCGCATCTGCTTGGCGGCGATCTCGTGACCGGGGTGCTCCGGGAGGCCCGGGTAGAGAACGCGCGTCACGCGCGCGTGCCGGGTGAGCATGTCGGCGACCTTGGTGGCGTTCTCGCTGTGCCGGTCCATGCGTACCGACAGCGTCTTGGCGCCGCGCAGCACGAGCCAGGAGTCGAAGGGCCCGGCGACCGCACCCATCGCGTTCTGGTGGTAGGCCAGTTCCTCGCCGAGCGCCTCGTCGGCCGCGATCAGCGCGCCGCCGACCACGTCCGAGTGGCCGCCCATGTACTTGGTCAGGGAGTGCACGACGACGTCCGCGCCGAGGGCCAGCGGCTGCTGGAGGTAGGGCGTGGCGAAGGTGTTGTCGACGACGAGCTTCGCGCCCGCGTCCCGGGCGATCTGCGCGACGACCGCGATGTCGGTGATGCCGAGCAGCGGGTTGGAGGGGGTCTCCACCCAGACGACCTTGGTCTTCGGGGTGATGGCGGCCCGTACCGCCGCCGGGTCGCTGGTGTCGGCGACCGACCACTCGACGCCCCACCGGGAGACGACCTTCGCGAAGAGACGGAACGTGCCGCCGTACGCGTCGTTCGGGATGACGACGTGGTCGCCGGGGCTGAGCAGCGTACGCAACAGGCAGTCCTCGGCCGCCAGTCCGGACGCGAACGCGAGTCCTCGGCGACCGCCCTCCAGGGCGGCGAGGTTCTCTTCCAGGGCGGTCCTGGTGGGGTTGGCGCTACGGCTGTACTCGTAGCCGCCGCGCAGACCGCCGACGCCGTCCTGCTTGTAGGTCGAGACCTGGTAGATCGGCGGGACGACCGCGCCGGTGAGGGGATCGGCGGTGTTGCCCGCGTGGATCGCGAGGGTCTCGAAGTGCTGACTGATGTGCCTGTCGCTCATGGGGCCGAGCGTAGTGCGCTCGCGGAGCGAACGGCGATCCGGAGGTTTTCCACAGGGTGGCGTGGCAGAGCGGCGGTCGTTTTCCACAGGGTGGTGGGCCGGGTTGGCCAATTGTCGGACCCGTCTGGTTCGCTTGAGGCATGGAGATTCTCTGGGTCCTGATGGCGCTGCTCATGATGGGCTTCGTGCTGATCCCGTTCCTGCGGCGCAGGCGCGGGATGATCGAGCAGGTCTCGCCGGGCCACCCGGACGCCGCGGACCCGGCGACCTACGGCTTCGTGCGCGAGGAAGAGCTGGACATCCGTATGCCCGGACCCGACCAGGACCTGCTGGACGTCCTCGACCTGGTGCAGCGCACGCAGGACTACCGCGCGGCGATGCAGTTGCTGGCCGGCACCGAGATCGCGGGCGAGCTGCGCTGGCAGCGCGTGCAGGCCTTCGCGGGCGCCGCCTCGCTGGAGCTGCAGCAGCGGCCCGGCGGGGTGAGCGAGGCGCCGGGCGGGCAGTGGCTGCGGGTGTGGCGGGCCGAGCACCCGAAGGACGCGGGCGGCGCGGCCGTGCACGCGGAGTTCCTGGTGCAGCAGGCGTGGCGTACGTCGACGCGGGGGACGGACGAGTTCCGGATCATCATGGAGGAGGCGCGGGACGCCTGCGGGCAGGCGGCGCTGCTCTCCCCCGGTGACCCGGTCCCGTACATCGTCGAGTTGTCGGTGGCCCGTGGACTGACCTATCCGCAGCCGGAGTTCGAGCAGTTGTGGCTGAAGATCCTGGACCGTGCGCCGGCCCACATGGGAGCGCATCTGGCGGCCCTGCACTACTGGTGCGAGAAGTGGCACGGCTCGCGTGAGCTGGCGAACTCGTTCGCGGAAGCCGCCGCCGCGCGGGCGCCGCAGGGCTCCCTGCTCGCCGCGATGCCGCTCTTCGCGGTCTTCGAGCACCTTCCCGAAGTGAATCTGGTCAGCAGCTTCTACCAGAGCGAGGTCGTGGAGAAGGCGATCCACGGCGCGCTGTTCGCTGTCCACGCGGCCCGCCCCGACGACCCGATGCTGGCGCATGTCCGCCATCTGCTGGTCTTCTTCCTGGTCCGCGCGGAGCGCTGGTCCGAGGCGATGAACCAGCTCATACACATCGACGGCCACGTCGGAGCGCTCCCGTGGACCCTGTCCCCCGACCCGGCGGCGGAGTTCGCGGTCTACCGGGCGCTGGCGGTGGCGGGCTACGAGGCGAACGGCGGGAGTCCGGCGAGCCTGCCGCACTGACGGCCGGGGGCTGCGCTCAGGGCCGGGGGCCGCGGGGACCGGCAGGGGGCTGGCGGGGGCCTCAGGGCCGCCGTATGCGAAGGCGCGGGACCGGAATTCTCGAAGACCGTTGCCCGTTGACACTCCGGACTCACCCTGAGGCCCGTTGGGAGAGCGCATGTTCCTGCACAGTCGTACACCCCAGCTGCCGACCCCCGAGCAGGCTCTGCAGGGCCGGCCGGAGCGGGTGTTCGCGGTTCCCGACCGCCACGTCGTCCTCGGTACACCGTTGCTCGGCCCCTACCCCGAGCACCTGGAGGTCGCCGACTTCGCGCTGGGCTGCTTCTGGGGTGCCGAGCGCAAGTTCTGGCAGCTCCCGGTGGGCGTGTGGACGACCCTGGTCGGCTATCAGGGCGGCTACACCGAGAACCCGCACTACGAGGAGGTCTGCTCGGGCCTGACCGGCCACACGGAGGCGGTCCGCGTGGTCCACGACCCGGCGCTGATCTCGTACGAGAAGCTGCTGAAGACGTTCTGGGAGTCCCACAACCCGACGCAGGGCTTCCGCCAGGGCAACGACGTGGGCACCCAGTACCGCTCCGCGATCTACCCCCGCACCCCGGCCCAGACAGCCGCGGCGGAAGCCTCCCGCGCGGCCTACCAACGGGTCCTCACGGGCTCGGGCTTCGGGACGATCAGCACGGAGATACTGCCGGCGGAGGGGCGGGTGTTCTACCCGGCCGAGGGATATCACCAGCAGTACCTGGCCAAGAATCCGGCGGGGTACTGCGGGATCGGCGGGACCGGGGTGTCCTGCCCGATCGGTGTGGCGTCGGCCGAGGGATGAGCGGCGAACTCGACAGGGACCGTCTGTCCGCGCTGTGGCAGCGCCAGTTCCCGAAGGGGCCTCCCGTCGCCCATGAACTGCGCGCCGCCTACAGCGACCGCTGGGTGCGCTTCCACAGCCTCCCCGGCTCGAAGCGCTATCCGGAGACCGAGGACGAGTACGCCGTCGTCCTCCATCGGTACAACACGGTCCTGGACGAACTCTTCGAGGGCACCGACGTCCACGTCATCACCGTGGCCTGGTCCTGGGAGGAGCCGGACGGGGCGGAACTCCCGCCGCGACGGCGGGAGGTGCACCCTGAAGGCACCCGATGGACGACGTTGGCCCACGAGGACGACCCGGACCTCGAGTTCCACAGCTACACCCACCTCTACGCCGACCGCCGCCCCTGGCGGCCGGGGGCGGTCGACGGCATCCTCCGCGAGGTCGCGGACGACGTGCTCAGCGGAGTGATCATCAGCGACAGCGGACTCACCCGTCTCCACCATCCCTACGACGGCGGCGCTGACGTCATCGCGACGAACCCGGAAGAGCGGGACCGACTGCGCGAGAGCCACCGTGACTGGCTGCCCCGAAACCCGAGCGGCCTCTGAACAGAACCAGGGGCGACCGGTCACTTACCGATCGAGGGTCGAGTGCCCCGCCCGCCACCCGGCACCTTCCACCCGCCGTAGAAAACCAGTAGCCGCCCAGCCCCACCCGCCCCCACCCTGTACGCCATGGAAGAACCGCACCGCCAGATCCGTGCGGTCCACTCGGAAACCACGATCACCGTCTACCAGGCGTACACCCCGGACATCGGCCTGGCCGCCGTCCGCGAGGGCCGCTTCCCGGTCGCCTGGAAGCGGGAGCGCATGACCTGGATCAAGCCGTCGTTCCTGTGGATGATGTACCGCTGCGGCTGGGGTACGAAGGCGGGGCAGGAGACCGTCCTGGCCGTCGAGATCAGTCGCGACGGTTTCGAGTGGGCCCTGCGCCACGCCTGCCTGTCGAGCTACGAACGCGGGGTGCACCCCGACCGCGCCACCTGGCAGCGTCAGCTCAAGAGGGCACCCACGCGTGTCCAGTGGGACCCCGAACGGGATCTGCATCTACGGCCTCTGCCGTACCGGTCCTTGCAGCTCGGCCTCTCCGGAGAGGCCGTACGGCGCTACGCCGACGAATGGACGGTCGCCATTCGTGACGTGACGCCGTTGGCTCACGAGATACACGCGCTCGTCGGCGGCGATGAGCTCGACGCGGCGGCGCGGCTGCTGCCCCGGGAACGTGCCTACCCCACGGTGGGGGGTTAGTCAGCCCTCCGTGCGGGCCGGCAGGCGCCAGCCGGGGCGGGGGAAGTGGCAGGTGTAGCCGTCCGGGTATCGCTGCAGGTAGTCCTGGTGCTCGGGCTCGGCCTCCCAGAAGGGGCCGACCGGCTCCACCTCGGTGACGACCTTGCCCGGCCACAGTCCGGAGGCGTCCACGTCCGCGATCGTGTCCTCGGCGATCCGCTTCTGCTCGTCGTCCACGTAGTAGATCGCCGAGCGGTAGCTGAGGCCGATGTCGTTGCCCTGGCGGTTCTTGGTGCTCGGGTCGTGGATCTGGAAGAAGAACTCCAGAAGCGCTCGGTAGTCGGTCTTCTCGGGGTCGTAGAGGATCTCTATGGCCTCCGCGTGCGTGCCGTGGTTGCGGTATGTCGCGTTCGCCACGTCACCCCCGGTGTATCCGACGCGGGTCGCCGTCACTCCCGGGAGTCGGCGGACCAGCTCCTCCATCCCCCAGAAACATCCGCCCGCCAGCACGGCCCTCTGCGTCTGCGCAGCCATCGCGATCCCTCCACTTTCTGTCGGATCGGTCACCCACAGTCCACAACGCACGAGGACGCCCCGCGATTCCGTACCCGTACGACCGGGCCACCAGGCCACCGGGTCACCAGGTCCCACGCTGATCCGGGCACCCTGGAAATTCAGATGCGTGACCCGGCGGACGACACCCGGGGTATGGAGCTGGTGACAGCCGCCTACGACGGACTCAAAGGTCTACGGGCCTGACCGGACCGACGGGCTACAGACCTGACCGGATCGACCAGGCCTCGGCAAAGGGACCGAACCTGTTCTCGGCCACCTGGGCCGCCATACGGGCGTTGCGGGCCCGGGCCTCGGGGCCGTCCGGGAGGTGGAAGTCCTCGCCCGCCCGTGCGGAACCGGTCTGCGCGCTGGTGGCCGTGGCAAGGCGTCGCCGTACGTAGGTGTCGAGGGCGGCGGGTATCCCGGCCGGTGTCGTGCCCGCGACCGTGTCGCCCAGTACGGCCGCGTCCATGATCGCCTGGGCGGCGCCCTGTGCCGCGAACGGCACCATCGCGTGGGCGCTGTCGCCCAGCAGGGTCACGCGTCCGGTGTTCCAGCGGGTGAGCGGGGCGCGGGCGTGGAGGCCGTAGCGGAAGACCTGGCCGGTGCGTTGCAGGATGCTGAGCACGCGGGGGTTCCAGCCGGCGAACTCGCTTGTCTGCTCGCCCGGTTCGGCCCGGGCGGTCCAGGATTCCTGGGCCGCGTCGGTGCGGAACACGGCGACGACGTTGAGGAGTTCGCCGCGGCGCACCCCGTAGTGGACGAAGTGCCGGTCCGGGCCGAGCCAGACGCCGAACGGGGGCAGGTCCAGGTCGGTGACCTCGTCGGCCGGGAGCAGGGCCCGGTAGGCGGCGGTTCCGGAGAACACCGCCTCGTCCGGGCCGAAGAGCCACCGGCGGGCCGCCGATCGCACCCCGTCCGCCGCTACGACCAGGTCCGCGCTCAGGCGTTCCCCGCTCGCCGTCGTCACCCGGGCCGACTCGTCGTCCTGGTCGATTCCCACGGCCGCGGTGTTCAGGTGCACGCAGCCGGGCGGCACCGCGGCGGCCAGCGCGTGGTGGAGGTCGGCCCGGTGGACCTGCAGCTCGGGCGCGCCGAACTCGTCCTCGGCCGCGCGGCCCAGTGTGCAGCGGCAGATCTCGGTGCCGTCGGACCAGGTGCGGAAGCTCATGTGGGAGGGGCGGGCGGCCTGTGCGGCGACCGCGTCGAGCAG
>NZ_JAWOAI010000522.1:0-6635 GCF_033194735.1 Streptomyces sp. W16 | reverse complement strand
CGCAACTCGCCGAGCAGCCCGGCCCCGTACGGGGCGGGTGCCGGCAGTCGGCGTACCGGAGCCGTCAGGTGGTGACGCAGCGCTGCCGCGGCGGCCGGCCGGCACACCAGCAGCGCCGCCCGGTCCCGTACGGCTTCCCTGAACACCTCTGAGCGATACAACTGCCCACTGCGCAGCGCGAGTTCACGCACCCATGGCGTGTGGCCGCTCGGCGCGGCGATGGCCAGGGAGTGCCCGCTCGCACCGCGCAGGACCTGCTGTCGGTCCAGTACGAGGACCGTCCACGCCGGATGGCGGTGCCGTGCCCACAAAGCGGCCGTCAGCCCGAGCACTCCGGCGCCCACGACGGCGAGATCGCTCACCACCGCGATCGGACTCACCACCACACCGAGTACGCGACCAGGGCCCGCTCGCCGGTCGCCGTGACCTGGTGGGGCTGCTGCGAGGGGATGAAGACGACCTGGCCCTCCGTGACGTCGAAGTCCTGCCCATCGAGCGTCATACGGCCCGAGCCCTGGGCGATCAGCCAGATCTCCTGGACAGTGTGCTGGTCGGGGAAAGAGGTACAGCCCGGCTCGACCGCCCACCAGGAGGCCTCGAACGGCGCCTTGGGCAGCAGGTATTCCAGTGCCGACTTCCCCTCGTAGTCCTCGATGAGCAGCTTCCCCTCAAGAATTCCTTCGGAGGGCAGACCGCCGCCGGGTTCCGGGCAGGGCGTGGTGATGCTCGTCACCATGATGTGATCCTTCAGTCGATCGAAATCGCGAGATCCGGTACGGGGAGTTCGTAGCGTGTGTCGCCGCACATCGCGTTGAGAATTACCGCGCTGCGCCAGGAGACGAGTGCCAGATTGGAGTCGGCGAGACCGTGTGTGCTGCGGGCCGCGTTCTGCACGAAGATCCGGCGGTCGGCAGGCCCGTCCCAGCGGATCGCGTAGTCGAGCTGGACGCCGGGTCCCTCGCGGCCGATGTCCAGCCGGTCTGTGAGGGGGCCGAGGAATTCGGGAAGGCTGCTCTCGTAGCCGGTCGCCAGGATCACGTGGTCGCGGAATTCGTCCGTCGTGGTTCCGGACTCCGGGCAGGAGAGCACAGCGCGGTAGCCGCCGGCCGTAGGCTTGAGACCGAGCAGCCGGTGCCCCGGCAGCACACGGTGGCGTGGGGCATTGGGCTCGATGTAGTCGATCTCGTAGAGCCGGGTGTAGATCTGCTGCAGCAGATCTTCGGTCACCCCGTCGCTGGAGTACACCTGGCTGCCCAGGAGTTGGGCACGCCGGTCTGCGTCCAGGGCGAAGAAGTGGCCGGTGTAGGCAGGGTTGTACCACTCGTTGGCGAAGGGGGAGTCGTCCAGCGGGACGAGCCCCGACCTGCCGGTCGCCCAGGTCAGGGAGCGGGGCGGAGCGGGGGAACTGAGCAGGTCGAGCACGATCTCGGCGGCACTCTGGCCGCCTCCGACGACCAGGACGTCGCCCCCGGCCAGAGCCGCTCGCCGGTCCGCATAGCGTGACGAGTGGAACACACCGTCGCCCAGCAGCGGTTTCGCGTATTCCGGGACACGCGGTGCGCGGCCCACTCCCACCACGACATTCCGGGCTTGATGGGAGGCGCCGTTCGCGGTCCGGATCCGGAATTCGCCGGACCGGAAGTCGATCTCGCGTACTTCCTCGCCGAGTGCGATCTCCTCGATCTGCCCGGCGACCCAGTCGTAATACTGCTCGTACTCCTGGCGGCTGACACCGGAGCGATGGGCGACCAGGGCCCGGTGCAAGCGGTTCTTCGCCTTGAGGAAGGCATTGAACGAGAACGGACTGCCGGGATCGACCAGAGTGACCAGGTCTTTGACGGGGGCCACTTGGAGACGGGCGGCGCGGACCATCATGCCGGGATGCCAGCTGATCGCCGGATTGCGTTCGAGTACCTGGAAACCGATGTCGGGGTGGGGTTTGGAGAGTGCCGCGAGGCTGAGGTTGGACGGACCTGCGCCCACCGCCACGAATGTGAGCGGGGCTGTCGGCGGGTTCATTCGAGCGCCTCGACCCGATGGGTGAGGTGCTTCGCGACGTCGGGCCAGCGGTCCGCCGGAATGGAGTAGAGGGCGGTGTCGCGGATGGTCCCGTCGATCCGCCGCTCGTAGCGCAGCAGTGTTCCCTCGTGGACGGCGCCGATGCCGAGGATCGCGCGCCGCGACCGCTCGTTTCGCACATCGGTCCTGAACTGCACGCGGGCGCAGTTCAGCGTCTCGAACGCGTAGCGCAGCAGGAGGAGTTTGGTCTCCGGATTGACCGCGGTCGACCAGACCGACGGACTGTAGGCGGTGGCCCCGATCTCCACCCGCGCATTGTGCGGGGAGGCGTCCAGGTACGAGGACACCCCGATCACGTCCCCCGCCGTGAAACCGCCGACCGGTCGCACGGCGACGACGGCCCACTGCCGTAAATCGGGCGACTGTCCGAAGTGCGCCAGCCCGGCGGCTAGTTGGGCTGCGTCGGACGGCCTCGGCGTACCGAAGTGCTGCCATACCTGGGAGTGGTCAAGTGCTGCGAACAGCCCCTCGGCGTGTGCTGCCGGGTCGACTGAAGTCAGTCGTACGTGCTTGCCCCGCAGTTCGGTGCCTTCGGGTACCGGCCAGGCCATTTCGTCCCAGGCCGGTTCGCTCGCGTGCTGCAAATGTGAACGCGACATGCGTTCACTTTTGCGGCTGCCGGTGTCCCGCGTCAAGGGCTGTTGCGCCACGAGAAACGGACGTTGGGCGTCCGTCGAGACGTCGGTGCCAGCCGAACTCGTCGGGACCGGCCGGGTCGTTGGCTTCACTGCCGTTGCCCGTGAGGCGGGGGGTGCCCCTATCCCTTTGTCACGGTGTGAAGGGCGTGTCCAGGGTGGCCCGGTGGGGGTTCAGCTGCGGGAACGGTGGGTCGGGCAACCGCTGTGGGCGAGATGGGTTCTCGCGGTGTACTTGATCGGCTTCCTCGAAGGCGCCTGCGCTCACTTTCTTGACCTGATCCGCGGCGGGTTCCATGCCTATGCGTTGTTCCCGCAGGTTGCCTTCCAGGCATTCTTCATCAGCTTGGCGGTCCTTGATCCGCTGGTCGTCGTGGGCTGTTCGTCGTTGCGTCGCTGGTCCCCTTGCATCGCACCACTGCCATGACGCGGGGGAAGCCTCAGGCGGTCATGCCGTCTCGGTGACGTGCCGTGCGTCGCGAAACGTCAAGTGGCCGGGGCGGGTTGGGGGTCGTAGAAGGTGCCGCGCGGAGCATCGCGTAGAGCACGTCGGGTCTGTGTCGTGCGAGGCAGAGGAGGGCTTGGGTGTGGTGCTTGCCCTGGCTGATCTTCTTGTCGTAGTAGGTCCTGGAGGCTGGGTCGGACAGGGACGCGAACGCGGACAGGATGAAGGCCCGTTTGAGCTGTTTGTTGCCGCGGCGGGACGGCTGCTCACCGCGGATTGAAGCGCGGCCGGGTTGCTGGTGTGCAGCGAGCCGGCGCTGAAGGGCCGTTGTCTTCCTCGGCGGCCGTGCGCGTGCTGGGTACATGCGTTTCACAGAAGCTGGCCCACCGAGAGGAGATCGCTCGGCTTCGGAAGGCCCTGGAGGTGACCCGCGGGGAGAACCTGGAACCCCGGCGCCGTCGTGCCGTGTTCGACGCAGACTGACCCCACCCGGGCAGCCTGGTCATGCACTATGGTCGCCTCGAACTTTCATCCGACATGAGAAGACGTACTGGTGAACGCCAGGATCACCCGGATCCAAACCAAACTCGCCGCACTGCCGGCAACGGAGCAGGCTCTACTCGGCCCCCCGCTCACCGAATCACAGCTCTCGGATTTCGAGGACGGTCACGGCGTCCGACTGCCCGAGGAATTCCGCCAGTTCGTCACCCGGATCGGCCACGGCGGATACGGTCCCACCTATGGGCTGCTGCCGATGGAGCAGTGGGTCAGCCGGCAGTCCGGCAGGGGACAGCTCGCCGAGTCGTTCCCGGTCGTCCCCGACCTGGACATCCCCCAAGGCCCCGCTGACCAAGGCGAGTTCACAGACGCTTTCCCCGGCACCATCACGGTCGTCTACCGGGGCTGCAGCGACTTGACGTTGCTTGTCGTCACGGGCCCCGGGTGCGGGCGCCTGGCCGAGGTCAACGGCGAGGGATTCTTCGCTCCCCACTTCCACGCCGACTCCGACTTCCTGTCCTGGTACGAGCGGTGGCTCGACTTCGTCCTGACCGGACACCGGACCCTCACCTGGTTCGCCGACCAGATGTCCGGCAACGAGGCCCAGCTTGTGGCCACGCTCCTGGATGACGAACTCCCGACAAGGCGGCGAGCCGCCGCCTGCACGTTCATCACCCATCCGGAGCCGAGCATCGACCTGCCCGGCACACTGCTGAAAGCACTGACCACCGAGACTCACCCGGCCGTCCGAGAAGCGATCCTCCGCGCCCTGGCCGCCCAGGGGGAACACGGCCGAGACCTGCTTGCCGCGGCACTCACCGATCCGGTCCCCGGCATCCGCTCCCTCGCGGCCATCCTGATGACGACGCGCACCCCGGAAGGCCGGCGGCTACCCGCCCAGCGACGCGAGGCCCTCAGCCGGCAGCTGGCGAACGAGACGGACGACTCGGTGCGCGACTCCATCGAGAGAGCACTCAACCTGACGTGACGCCTTGTCCTCGCCCCCTCGATGCGGGAGTCGGACGCACTGTCCCACCCCAGCAGCACAGTCGTCCGCGGGTACCCAACCCATCGACTCCGGCCTCCGCCACGGCAGTCATCACCGCCTGGTCTGGGACCTCGGCGTGAAGCCACTGATCGCCCGCCGCGGCATGGAGCACGGCTCCGGACTGGGCACCCAACGCTGGGGCGTAGAGCGGGCATTCGCGCACCTGTACTGGTACCGCCGCCTGCGGATCCGCTGGGAGATACGCGACGACATCCACGAAGCGTTTCTCGCCCTCGGATGCGCTCTGATCTGTTGGCGGCGACTGCGCTCCGTGTCAAGCGGCGCCGTGGGCTTGGTGTTGCGGGTCAGGGCGTTGGTGACGGCGCATAGTGGTGGGCAAGATTGGTGGCGAGGTCGCGGAGGTGAGCCCTGGCTTCGGTGGGGCCGTGCACGGTGATGGCGCTCCCGAACGGCAGTAGTGCTCGCACGTCCTCCAGATGCAGGAAGCGGATCGTTACCTTGCGGCCAGTGGCGGATTCTTCATGGTCGTCGTCCGGGACGAGTCGTAGGCCAAAGATCCGTTGCGCTCGCTCGATCTGGGTCTGGTCGATGGTGGCGCTGACCTCTATCGCGTGGTTGTGCTCCCACTGATCAATGAGCGCTGCAGCGACGGTGGCCAGGGTCTGGCTCTCGCGGATCCGTCGTGGCTGGTCGACTTCTTTCCACGTCGTGATCCGTTCGAGTCGGTACATCCGTGGCACTCGGGCACAGTCGGCGACGAGGTACCAGATGCCGGCCTTGGCGAACAGCCCGTAGGGATCCACGACCAGGTCGCGTGGGCATGACTCGCGTGGGCTGTCGTACTCGATCCGTAGCCGGCGACCTCGCCGCACCGTGCCGATCAGCGAAGCCGGAGTCGTGCCGGAAGCTCGTGCCTGACGCCAGGGACGGCTGTCCACGTGCACTACGTCGGTGAGCGGCAGGAGCTCATGAACTCGGCGTGGTTGTGCAGCGGCGATCTTGGAGAGCGCGCGCCGGCTTTCGACCGATGCGTCGAGCTCCGCACGTTGCTTCTCGTCCAGCCCGGTGAGCGACAGATGATCACGCTCGCCCGGTGTGAGCCGCGTGAGGTCGAGCCCGGACCCGGGCAGCATGGTCACGCCTCCGAGGCGGCCCCGGTGTGCGGTCACCGGCAGACCGGCGTCGCGGAGCCAGTTCAGGTCTCGGGTGATGGTTCGAAGGGACACCCCGAGCGCTGAGGCGAGTTCCTGTGTGGTCACGGCATCCCTCGATGCGAGGAGCAGCATCAGGGTGAAGAAGCGGTCTGGGGTCACCCACCAATTTTTTCAGGAATTGCGACACGATGCGGCGCATATCCCGGTCAGGCTGGTGGATGCGTACCTACCACCTGCGAGCCTGTGAGAAGGAACAACCATGACCACATCTGTCGTGTCCATCGTGTACGTGAACGACGCTCCCGCCGCAGTTCGTTTCTACGGCGACCTCCTCGGCATGAGCCCCTCGTTCGAGACTTCGGGATACATCACCTTCGAACTTTGGGCTTGATCCGCTTTGGCGGACATCCGAGATCAGGGGTTCTGCCCCGGGAGGATGTCCATCATGGAGAGCATGGGGAAGAAGAAGCCACGCCCTCGCCGCTCGTTCACGCCGGAGTTCAAGGCCGAGATCGTCGAGCTGTGCCGTCGTGGTGACCGCTCGGTCGGCCAGATCGCCAAGGACTTCGATCTGACCGAGACCGCGGTGCGGCTGTGGGTCAGCCAGGCTGAGGTCGATGCGGGCGAGCGCGACGGGCTGACCAGCAGTGAACGCGAGGAACTGGCCGCGTTGCGGCGGGAGAACCGCCGGCTGCGGGAGGACGTGGAGGTCCTCAAGCGGGCCACGGCTTTCTTCGCGAAGGAGACCCGGTGACGGTGCACCCGTTCATCGAGGCGGAGAAGCGAGACGGTCACAGCGTCAAGCGCGCGTGTGA
>NZ_JAWOAI010000521.1:0-6649 GCF_033194735.1 Streptomyces sp. W16 | reverse complement strand
CAGCACGGTACGCCGGTGTCCGGCGGGGGCCGGAGCGGGCTCTGTCCGGCCGGGCTCTGCTTCGGCTTCGGCGCCGCGCGCGGTTTCGGGCACGCCGGGCCTCCAGGGGGAGTCGTACGAAAGATGGCGGTACCAGCGATCCTATGAGGGCGCCAGGACCCCCACCGCGTCCCTTGACCCTGTTCTGACCGGAGGGCGGGCGAGAATTCGCCCGGGGTTCACCCGACGGTCCGAGGCCGACACGGTCCGCCGTACGCGCGGACACGGTGTGCTACGGCTGCCTCGCGCCCGTCGGGAACAACCCGGGCCCGTTCCGCGCTGCTCCTGATACCTCGCCGGGTACTCAGGGAAGGTCGTGGAGGAGATGAATCGGTCAGGGCAGGAGCCGCTCCCGCCGTCAGGTGAAGCACCGTTGGTGACCACGTGCGGCCGGCAGGTCGCGGTGAAGCGACTGCTGCTGGCGATCCCGGAGCGGCCGATCAGCCGGGTCACCCTGGACGTGGGCCCCGTCGTGCGCGGCGAGGCCGGGCTCTGGGCCTCGCTGACCGTGGACGAGGCCCGCGACCTGGCGCGTCGACTGCTCGCGCAGGCGGCCCTGGCCGACACCGTCGCTTCCACGGACACCTGAACAGTCGGTGGTTGGACCGGCACCCCGCGCCCGTCCAACCACCGGTCACCTCACGCCCCTTGCGTCAGCACCTTCTCCAACGAGCCAACAGCCGACCGGAGTTCGTCCGCCGTGATGGTCAGCGGCGGGGCCAGCCGGATCGTGGAGCCGTGGGTGTCCTTGGCCAACACGCCCTCCCGCATGAGGCGTTCGCTGATCTCGCGGCCGGTGCCGATGGCCGGGTCGACATCGACGCCCGCCCACAGGCCGCGCGCCCGGAAACCGACCACGCCCTTGCCGACCAGCTCGGTCAGGCCGTCCCGCAGCACGACGCCCAACTCTGTGGCCCTGCGCTGGAATTCACCGGTCTCCAGCAGTTCGACGACCGCCGTGCCGACCGCCGCGGCGAGCGGGTTCCCGCCGAACGTCGACCCGTGCTCGCCCGGGTGCAGCACCCCCAGCACCTCGCGCCGCGCGACCACCGCCGACACCGGCACGATGCCGCCGCCCAGCGCCTTGCCGAGCAGCAGCACGTCCGGGACGACACCCTCGTGCTCGACCGCGAGCGTGCGGCCCGTGCGGCCGAGGCCCGACTGGATCTCGTCCGCGATGAACAAGCAGCCCTTGCGGCTGGTGAGTTCGCGCACACCGGCCAGATAGCCGGCGTCCGGGATGATCACACCGGCCTCGCCCTGGATGGGCTCGATCAGCACCGCCGCCGTCGTCTCGTCGACCGCCGCCTCCAGCGCCGCGAGGTCGTTGTACGGCACGATCCGGAAGCCCGGCGTGAAGGGACCGAAGCCCGCCCGCGCCGTCTCGTCGGTGGAGAAGCTGACGATCGTCGTCGTACGGCCGTGGAAATTCTCCGCCGCGACGACGATTGTCGCCCGGTCGGCGGGGACGCCCTTCACGTCGTAGGCCCATTTGCGGGCCACCTTGATGCCGCTCTCGACCGCCTCCGCGCCCGTGTTCATCGGCAGCACCATGTCGAGGCCGGTCAACTCCGCGAGCCGTTCGGCGAATTCGGCGAGCTTGTCGTTGTGGAAGGCGCGCGAGGTGAGCGTCAGCTGGTCGAGCTGGCGGTGCGCGGCCTCGATCAACGCGGGGTGGCGGTGGCCGAAGTTGAGGGCCGAGTAGCCCGCGAGCATGTCGAGGTAGCGACGGCCCTCGACGTCCTCCACCCAGGTGCCCTCGGCGCGGGCGACCACCACGGGCAGCGGGTGGTAGTTGTGCGCGAGGACCGGCTCCTCGGCGCGGATGAGGTCGGCGGACGTACGGGCACTGGCGGGTGCGGTCATGAGCGGATCTCCTGGGTGCAGCACTTGATGCCGCCGCCGGCTTTGTGGAACTCCGACAGGTCGACGGGGACGGGGACGTAGCCGCGTTCGGCGAGGCGCGAGGCCAGTGCCTCGGCCCGGGGCGCGATGAAGACGTGCAGGCCGTCCGAGACGGAGTTGAGGCCGAACGTCATCGCGTCCTCGCGGGTCGCGAGCACCGCGTCCGGGAACAGCCGCGCGAGCACCTCGCGGCTGCCCGGCGAGAACGCCTCCGGGTAGTAGCAGATGTTGTCCTCGTCGAGGACGAACAGCGCCGTGTCCAGGTGGTAGAAGTACGGGTCCACCAGCGTCAGGCTGATCACCGGGACGCCGAAGAACTCCTGCACCTCGCGATGGGCCTCGCGGGTGGTACGGAACCCGGTGCCGGCCAGCACATAGCGGCCGGTCGGGATCAGGTCGCCCTCGCCCTCGCTGACCGACTCGGGGCGGTGGACGTCGTAGCCCGCCGCCTTGAACCACGTGTCGTAGTGGTCGGACTCGGGGCGCCGCTCGGGCGCGTGGAAGAGCGAGCCGAAGACGCGGCCCTCGACGACGACCGCCGAGTTCGCGGCGAAGACCATGTCCGGGAGGCCGGGGGCCGGGGGCACGGTGTCCACGGTGTGGCCGTGGGAGCGGTAGGTGTCGATCAGCGTCCGCCACTGCTCATGGGCGAGATCGACGTCCACCTGGGTGTCGGGATGCATCCAGGGGTTGATCGCGTACTGCACGGCGAAGTGTCTGGGTTCGCAGACGAGAAAGCGCCGCCGGCGCCGCACACGGGTCTCGGGCACAGAGGGGTTCCTCCGCTTCCTGTGATGTCGACTGGGGTTGACACCAAGGTAGGAAGAGACCAATACGCGCGACAAGCGATGAAGGCTGCGTGTCTGCGCAGGAATGCTGCGTCTTTGGCGGGGTCAGCGCAGGTCTGATGCGTCACCCGGTGCGGGGTGGGTGGCGCCCGCTTCCGGGCTTTCCGGGAGGAGGTGGGACAGCACCATCACGCTGATCGTCTTCCGGATGAACGGCTCCTGCCGGATCCGCTCCAGCACCTCCTCGAAATGGTCCACATCGGTCGCCCGGACGTGCAGCAGCGCGTCCGCGCCGCCGGTCACCGTCATCGCCGCGGTGATCTCCGGATGGTTGCGCACCACCTCCGCGAGCCGCCTGGGGGGCGCGGCGCCCTCGCAGTACACCTCCACGTACGCCTCCGTGCGCCAGCCCAGCGCCGACGGCTGGACGGTCGCCGTGAAACCGGTGATCACACCCGTCTCCCGCAGCCGGTCCACCCGCCGCTTCACGGCCGTCGCGGACAGCCCGATCGCCGCGCCGATCTCGGCGAAGCTGCTCCTGGCGTTCGCCATCAGCGCGTTGATGATCTTCCGGTCGAGCTCGTCGAACGGCGTGGTCCTGCTGCTCATATCGGCACTGTATCCAGCGCGAACGTCCACGCCCGTCACATGTCCAGCCGCGCTAATTCCTCCTACACTCCACGTTCATGCTGCGCGCCCTCGCCGTCGACGACGAACGACCCTCACTGGAGGAGCTGCTCTATCTGCTGAACGCCGATCCACGCATCGGCAGCGCGGAGGGCGCGGGCGACGCGACCGAGGCGCTGCGCCGCATCAACCGCGCCCTGGAGTCCGGCCCGGACGGCCCGGAAGCGATCGACGTGGTGTTCCTCGACATCCAGATGCCCGGCCTCGACGGACTCGACCTGGCACGGCTGTTGACGGGATTCGCGCAGCCGCCGCTCGTCGTGTTCGTCACCGCGCACGAGGACTTCGCCGTACAGGCCTTCGACCTCAAGGCGGTCGACTACGTGCTGAAGCCCGTCCGCAAGGAACGGCTCGCCGAAGCCGTGCGCCGGGCGGCCGAACTCGGCGGCGCCGCACCCCGGATACCCGTCCACGAACCCGACCCCGACCACATAGCCGTCGAACTCGGCGGTGTCACCCGCTTCGTGGCCGTCGACGACATCACCCACGTCGAGGCCCAGGGCGACTACGCCCGGCTCCACACGGACCGGGGCAGCCACCTCGTCCGCATCCCGGTCTCCACCCTCGAAGACCGCTGGCGCTCGCGCGGCTTCGTCCGCATCCACCGCCGCCACCTCGTCGCCCTGCGCCACATAGGCGAACTCCGCCTGGACGCGGGCACGGTGAGCGTCCTGGTCGGCGGCGAGGAACTCCAGGTCAGCCGCCGCCACACCCGCGAACTGCGGGACCTGCTGATGCGGAGGTCCTGACGGTGCCTCAGGAACCCACCGAACGCAGGGTCGTCGTCACCGGCCCGCCCCGCCGCACCCGACGCGCCTCCGGCTACTCCCGCCCCCGTACCGAGATCGACGAACAGACCACCCTCGGCCACACCTACGTCCGCTCCCTCATGCGCACCCAACTCCGCGCCGCCCTCACGGTGTTCGCGGTCCTCGTCCTGCTCGTCGGCCCGCTGCCCCTCGTCTTCGCGGCCACCCCCGGCTCCCGCCGCCTCGAATGGCTGATCCTCGGCTTCTGCCTCTACGCCCCGCTCGTCCTGCTCGCCCTCTGGTACGTGCGCCGCGCCGAACGCAACGAACGCGACTTCGTGCGCCTGGTCGAGGACCGCTGAGACGCGTGAACTCCAGTTACGCGGTACCGGCGGTCGCCCTCGTGGTCGTGGCGACGGTCCTCGTCGGCGCCTTCGGCCTGCGCATCTCCCGCACCACCTCCGACTTCTACGTCGCCTCCCGAACCGTCGGCCCCCGCCTCAACGCCGCCGCCATCAGCGGCGAATACCTCTCCGCGGCCTCCTTCCTGGGCATCGCGGGCCTGGTCCTCGTGCAGGGCCCCGACATGCTCTGGTACCCGGTCGGCTACACGGCCGGATACCTGGTCCTGCTCCTCTTCGTCGCCGCCCCGCTGCGCCGCTCCGGCGCCTACACCCTCCCCGACTTCGCCGAGGCCCGCCTCGCCTCGCACGCCGTGCGACGCCTCGCGGGCGCCTTCGTCGTCGGGGTCGGCTGGCTGTACCTCCTGCCCCAACTCCAGGGCGCGGGACTGACGTTGACCGTCCTCACCGGGGCGCCCGACTCGCTCGGCGGCCTGATCGTGGCGGTCGTGGTGGTCGCCACGGTCGCGGCCGGCGGTATGCGCAGCATCACCTTCGTACAGGCCTTCCAGTACTGGCTGAAGCTCACCGCGCTGCTCGTCCCCGCCCTCTTCCTGGTCCTCGCCTGGCAGAGCGACGGAGCGCCCCGGCACGCCTTCGAGGAACCGGCCGCCTTCCGCGAACAGCGCGTCGTCCGCGTCGACGACACCCTCGACCTCAGACTCGACCACCCCCTGACCGTCACGGTGAACGGCACCGTCGACGGCCGGCGCTACCGCGCCACGAGGCTCCAACTCCCCACCGGCACCCACCACATCGCAGGCGGCACCCGCCTCACCTTCGCCAAGGGCGCCACCGTCCCCGTCGCCGACCGCGGCACCAACGGCGGCATGTCGACATCGCTCGCCGCCAGCCGCGAGGAACGCCCGCTGTACGCCACGTACGGCCTCATCCTCGCCACCTTCCTCGGCACCATGGGCCTGCCGCACGTCGTCGTCCGCTTCTACACCAGCCCGCACGGCGTCGCCGCCCGCCGCACCACGGTCGCCGTCCTCGGCCTGATCGGCGCGTTCTACCTGCTGCCGCCCGTCTACGGCGCCCTCGGCCGCCTGTACACGCCCGAACTCACCATCACCGGCGACGCCGACGCGGCCGTACTCCTGCTGCCCGACCGCATGATCGGCGGCGTCGGCGGCGACCTGCTCGGCGCGCTGGTCGCGGGCGGCGCGTTCGCCGCGTTCCTCTCCACCGCGTCGGGACTGACCATGGCCGTCGCGGGGGTCCTCACCCAGGACGTCCTCCCGTCGCGCGGGGTACGGCACTTCAGGCTCGGCACGGTCCTCGCCATGGCCGTACCGCTGGTCGCGAGTGTGCTGGTCGGCGGGCTCCCCGTCGCCGACGCCGTGGGCCTCGCGTTCGCCGTGTCGGCCTCCTCCTTCTGCCCGTTGCTGGTCCTCGGCATCTGGTGGACCCGGCTCACTCCGCCCGGTGCGGCGGCCGGGATGCTGGTCGGCGGAGGGTCGGCGTTCGTCGCCGTGGCCGCGACCATGGCGGGCTTCCCCGGCACCGGCCCGCTGCACGCCCTGCTCGCCTGGCCCGCGCTCTGGTCGGTACCGCTGGGCTTCCTCACCATGGTGCTGGTGTCGCTGGCCACGCCTGGCCGGGTGCCGACAGGAACGGCGGCGATCCTCGCCCGGTTCCATCTGCCGGAGGAGCTACGGGCGGAGGTGAAGGCGTGAGAGCACGCCAAGTCATGGGAGCGGGCGCATGAGCGGATTTCTGGCCGGCCTCTGTGTCGCCGTACTTCCGCTGCTCGCCGCCGGTTTCTGGCTCGGGCGGCGCACCGCGCGCCCCGAGAGCCTCGGCGGGCTCGGCACCCCCGTCGAGCACGCCACCTTCCAGACCCTGCACACCGCCTCGCTCGCGGCACCCCCGCTGCGCGCCGGCCTCACCGGGGAGACGGCCCGCCGTTCGGCCCGCAGACTGCGCACGCTGCTCGGCACCGACGCGCTCTGTCTGGCCGACCAGAAGCAGGTCCTCGCCTGGGACGGCGTCGGCGAACATCACCGGGCCGAGATCATGGAACGCCTCGCGGGCCCGCTGGAGACCGGCCGCGGCGAGGCGTTCCGGCTCGACTGCG
>NZ_JAWOAI010000520.1:0-6659 GCF_033194735.1 Streptomyces sp. W16 | reverse complement strand
CCGGGGATCCATGCACGCCCGCCCCCGGGACTCCGGGTATGCCGGCGGCTGGGGGCCGAGACCGGCCGGGCCCACCGACGGAGGGAGCGTGAGGCATGCCTCCGGCGCCCGGAACGTGATCGGGCGCACCAGGCGCACCGGCAACAGGCGCTTGAGGCCCACCGGACGCACCGGGGCCACCTTGAGGAACGCCGAAGTACCCGAGCGGGCCACCCTGCCCCACCCCGGCCCGTCCGTCCCGCCCCCTCAACTCGCCCCAACCACCGCCGGATTCAGCCTGCTCAGGGTGCCCGGCACGAGCCTGCGGAACACCGCGCGCGGGAGTGCCGTCGGGGAAGCGGGGGGTGCCGTGTGCAGGCGTGCCGTCAGAAAAGCGCGGCGTGCCCTGTGCCGGAGTCCCGTCGGGAAATCGGGGACTGCCGTGCGCAGGAGTCCCGTCGGCCAGGCGGGGAACACCACGCGCCGGAGTGCCGTCGGGGAGCCTCGGAAAGCCATGGGCAGGAGTGCCGTCAGGAAGCCTCGGGAAACCGTGCGCCGGGGTCCCGTCCGCGAAACGCGGCCCTCCACGGCCCGGGTTCCCGTCCCCGAAACGCGGCGCACCCGGCCGGCTAGCCCCCGGCTGAGCCCCCTGACCCGCTTGACCCGGCTGGCCCGCTTGGCTCGGCCTGCCCGCTTGACCAGGTTGGCCCGCTTGGCTCGACCTGCCCGCCTGACCCGGCTGAGGCCCTTGACCCGCCCGAGCACCTTTGCCGGTGCCGGCGTTGGCGTTGGCACCAGCACTGGCGCCGGTACCTATGCCTCCGTCCGCGGAGTCACCCTTGGTGGTGGATTTACGGCGACTATGGCGTCCCACGTCGCCCCCTCAGCTCCCTGTGTTCGTATCGTCGCCCTTGCCATCACCCGCGGCGCCGGAACCCGCACCCGCACCCGTGGCAGCACCGCCGCCCTCGCTCACCGTACTCACCGAACCGCCATCACGGACCCCCCGCGCACCACCCCGGCCGCCGCGGCCCAACGCTTCCGCGTCAACCGTCCGACGGCCCGTCACCACACCCGCGCCCCCGCCGGTACCCATATCGGTACCGATGTCCGCGCCGACCTCCACCGTCGTACCCGACTCCCCCGCGTCCGCGAGCAGTTCGCGAAACGCCGTGGCCACGATCTCCGGGTACTCCATCATCGCGACGTGCCCGGCGTCCGGCAGGGACAGCAGTCGGGAGTCGCGGAAGGCGCGGGCCGCTCGCTGGGCCATGCGGTAGCCGACCAGTTGGTCCCGGCGGCCGTAGACGAGCAGGGTCGGGGCGAGTACGCGCTCCGCCTGGCGCCAGAGGCTGTGTTGGCCGCCCAGGGTGTACGCGTTCACGACGCCCCGGGAGGAGCGGGCCATCACATCCCAGAAGTACGGCAGTTGCAGCCGCCGTTCCAGTTCCTCGACCGCGTAGCGGAACTCCTCGGGCGTCACCTGGCCGGGATCGCCGTAGCAGAGGCCCATGACGCCGCGGACGCGCTGTTCGGCCGTCCATTCCCTGCTGACGCGGGTGAACAGCGAGGCCACTCCCGGTACGCCGAGCAGCGCCGTCGGGACCGCCGTGCGCTGGACGCGGAGCTCAGGGAGGGCCGGGGAGACCAGGGTGAGCGTGCGGACGAGGTCCGGGCGGACGGCGGCCACGCGGGTCGTGATCGCGCCGCCAAGGGAGTTGCCGACGAGGTGCACCGCGCCGCGTCCGGCCGCGTCGAGGTAACGGATGACCGCGCGCGCGTGCCCCGTGACCGAGTAGTCGCCGTCGTCCGGTGGCGGGGAGTCGCCGAAGCCCGGCAGGTCCAGGGCCTCGCTGTTGACCACGCCGTCGAGCTCGGCCATGAGCAGCGACCAGTTCTGCGAGGAACCGCCGAGCCCGTGGACGTACAGCGCGGGCGGGAGTCCTTCGCGCACCGGTGGCCTCGACCGCACCGTGAGGGTCATCCCGGGCAGCCCGACCGACCTGAGCCGCTCACCGTCGCCGACTCTGACGGGCGCCACTTTCGGGAGCACGGCGGCGACCGACACGGAGGGCAGCTCTGTCGAAGACATGCGGCAATGTTACGAGACGATCACGCTGTGGTTCATGTGTTCGCCGTCACAGACAGCGAACGGGCCGACGGCGGACGGGCAACCGAGCGACTGCCCCGCCCATCGCATGGCGTCCGGATCGGGTGTCTCCTAGGCTCGTACACAGGGCACCCGCACGTGGCCCCCTGCTTCGTCAGGAACGTACAGGGACGTACAGGGACGTACTAGGAACGGAGCCCGCCATGGCCGTCGACCCCACCGATCCCGAGACCTTCGAGGACGAGAGCGGCGCCGCCGAACTCGACGTCGAGACCCCGGAGGACGACGCCGCCGAGCAGTTGGCCGAGGTGACGCCGAACCGCGAGGACCCACTGACCGAGGTGGACCCGGACTCCGCGAACGAGGCCGATGTCATCGAACAGGCCCGCGTCGTCTCCATCGACGAGGACGACTATCGCTGACCGCCTCACGGTCACCACCGTCCTCAGCCCCACCCGGGAGCGTGCACCAAACCGCGCACCTCTGCCCGCTCCATCCCCTTTCAAAACACTTTGCACGACTTCCGTCACCGTCCGGTCCGTGAAATTCTGCGCTCGCAGCGCGCACACCAGGGTTACCGAAAAGTACGATGGCGGCGCGGCGCTCACCGCATGAGGACGACATTTGGGAGGCGGCGTGACAGCCATCGAGCAGACAGAGGCGGCGCGCCCGCGGGGCACCCGCCTGCCGCGCCGTGCCCGACGGAACCAGCTGCTGGGCGCCGCCCAGGAGGTCTTCGTCGCGCAGGGTTACCACGCGGCTGCGATGGACGACATCGCCGAGCGCGCCGGCGTCAGCAAGCCGGTGCTCTACCAGCACTTCCCCGGCAAGCTCGACCTCTACCTGGCCCTCCTCGACCAGCACTGCGAGTCGCTGATCCAGGCGGTGCAGACCGCGCTCGCGTCGACGTCCGACAACAAGCAGCGCGTCCGGGCCACGATGGACGCGTACTTCGCCTACGTCGAGGACGACGGCGGCGCCTTCCGGCTGGTCTTCGAGTCGGACCTGACGAACGAGCCCGCCGTGCGCGAGCGCGTCGACAAGGTGACGAACGAGTGCGCCGTGGCGATCTGCGACGTCATCGCCGAGGACACCGGCCTGTCACGTGCCGAGTCGATGCTGCTGGCCTCGGGTCTGGGCGGCCTCGCCCAGGTCGTCGCCCGCTCCTGGCTGCACAGCGACCGCAGTGTCCCGCGCGACCAGGCGGTCCAGCTGCTGGCCTCGCTGGCGTGGCGCGGCATCGCCGGTTTCCCGCTGCACGGAAGCGAACAGCACCACTGACCCCCGGGCTCCCCTTTTGTTCCCGTCCGCTGTTCGCTCCTGGCGTTCCCGGCGCGGAACATCTACGTCCCCTCACCGGGCTAGTGTGTGCTGCGTACGGCGCGGAAGATCGCGCACTTTGCTGACCGTCGGAGGGACATAGCGTGGAGGTCAAGATCGGCGTGCTGCACACGCCTCGCGAGATCGTTCTGGAGACCGGTCAGAGCGCCGAGGAGGTCGAGCAGGCCGTGGCCGAGGCACTGACCGGGAAGGCTCCGCTGCTGAGCCTCGTGGACGAGCACGGCCGCAAGGTCCTCGTCCCCGCCGACCGGCTCGCCTATGTCGAGCTCGGTGAGGCGGCCCCGCGCAAGGTGGGCTTCGGCGCGCTGTAGTCGCGAACTGACGAGGGGGCCCGGTGACCGGAAAGGTCACCGGGCCCCCTCGCGTTTCCATCACAGATGGAGCACAAGTCGCCCACAGAGGAGGATTGCATTCCGCAGGTCACGGGTATGACCGGCTACGACAGCAGTACGCAGGCCGACCGTGGGAGGGACCCCCGTGATGATCCTGGAAGCGCTCGGCTCCGCCGTGCTGGGTCTGCTGCTCGCATGGGCGGCCACCCACCGGCTCGCGGACCGTCTTCCGGCCCGCACCCTGGTCTTCTCCACCGGTGTCGCCGGAGCGCTCTTCGGCGACTTCGTCACCCACAGCGCGCTGGGCCCCGGCAGTGGCCTGCCGAGCCTGCTCGGCGCGGCGGTCGTCTCGGCCGCCTCGCTCTCACTGCTCCTTCGACCCGCGAGACGACTCCGGGGACGGTCCGCCCCGGCATAGCCGTCCCCCGCACAGCAGTAGTTAGGCGGCGAGCCCCAGCGCCGCCATCCGCTTGGTGTGCGCCTCGGTGATCCGGGAGAACATCCGGCCCACCTCCGCGAGGTCGAACCCGTCCGCGACACCGCCCACGAGCATCGTCGACAGCGCGTCCCGGTCGGCGACCACTCGCTGGGACTGCGACAGTGCCTCACCCATCAACCGCCGTGCCCACAGGGCGAGTCGGCCACCCACACGCGGGTCCGCGTCGATCGCCGCGCGTACCTTCTCCACGGCGAAGCTCGCGTGCCCGGTGTCGTCGAGGACCCCGAGCACCAGCAGACGGGAGTCCTTGTCGAGGCGGGCGGCGACCTCGCGGTAGAAGTCGCTGGCGATCGAGTCGCCGACGTACGCCTTGACGAGCCCTTCCAGCCAGTCCGAGGGGGCCGTCTGCTTGTGGAAGCCGTCCAGAGCCGCGACGAACGGCTGCATCGCCTCGGTCGGCTCGGCCCCGATCTCCGTGAGCCGGTCCCTGAGCTGCTCGAAGTGGTGGAACTCGGCCGACGCCATCTTCGCCAGCTCCGCCTTGTCCGCGAGCGTCGGCGCCAGCTTGGCGTCCTCCGCGAGCCGCTCGAACGCCGCCAGCTCGCCGTACGCCAGCGCGCCGAGCAGGTCCACGACCGCGTTGCGGTACTGCGGGTCGGCGGCGGCCGTCGCCCAGTCCTGGGCGGCGACTCCGGTGGGTTCGGCGGGCGCGTCGGAGGCGTTGTCAGCGGTCGTCATGAAGCGCACAATAGCCCGCTCACCGCACGACGGAAGGCCCTGGTCAATCAGTGTGACGACGACTACGTGACCAAATCGGCCAACGCATGTGCGTGATTCCGGGGTATGGTGGTAATGCGCCCGCCGAGTATTCGCCGGGCCGCACGAATGAGGATGCCCGGTCGGTGGCCCGATCGGCTCCGACCCGACAGCCCTCCTCGCCCGTACGGCACTTTGCGTACGAAGTTCGGAGGGGGACCCTCAGCGGTTCGAGCGCTAGAGCGTCGGCAGTGGTCCCGTGCTTCACGGCTTGCCCTCACGGGTTGTCCGTAAGGCAGCCGACGTCCCCGGCACGGTCCTGACACGACCCCCGCGCTCGCCTCGCACCGCGCACACAGAAGAGGCAGCACCCTGACTACTTTCCGAGAGCTCGGAATCCTTCCCGAGACCGCTGAGGCCCTTGAGGCCGTAGGTATCGTCTCCCCCTTCCCGATCCAGGAGATGACACTCCCCGTCGCCCTCACCGGCACGGACGTCATCGGCCAGGCCAAGACCGGCACCGGCAAGACGCTGGGCTTCGGCCTCCCGCTCCTGGAGCGCGTCACCGTCCCCGCCGACGTCGAGGCCGGCCGCGCCAAGCCCGAGCAGCTGACCGACGCCCCGCAGGCGCTCGTCGTCGTCCCGACGCGCGAGCTGTGCACGCAGGTCACGAACGACCTGCTGACCGCCGGCAAGGTGCGCAACGTACGCGTCCTCGCCATCTACGGCGGCCGGGCCTACGAGCCGCAGGTCGAAGCCCTCCGCAAGGGCGTCGACGTCGTCGTCGGCACCCCGGGCCGACTGCTCGACCTCGCCGGCCAGAAGAAGCTCGACCTCAAGCACATCAAGTCGCTCGTCCTCGACGAGGCCGACGAGATGCTCGACCTGGGCTTCCTGCCCGACGTCGAGAAGATCATCAACTTCCTGCCGGCCCGCCGCCAGACGATGCTGTTCTCGGCGACCATGCCGGGCGCCGTCATCGGTCTCGCGCGCCGCTACATGTCGCAGCCCACGCACATCCGCGCCACCTCGCCGGACGACGAGGGCGCGACGGTCGCGAACACCGCGCAGTTCGTCTACCGCGCGCACAACATGGACAAGCCCGAGCTCGTCGCCCGCATCCTGCAGGCCGAGGGCCGGGGCCTGGTCATGGTCTTCTGCCGTACCAAGCGCACCGCGGCCGACCTCGCCGACCAGCTCCAGCAGCGCGGCTTCGCCTCCGGCGCGGTCCACGGCGACCTCGGTCAGGGCGCCCGCGAGCAGGCGCTGCGCGCGTTCCGCAACGGCAAGGTCGACGTGCTCGTCTGCACCGACGTCGCCGCCCGCGGTATCGACGTCGAGGGCGTCACGCACGTCATCAACTACCAGTCCCCCGAGGACGAGAAGACCTACCTGCACCGCATCGGCCGTACCGGTCGCGCGGGCGCCAAGGGCATCGCGGTCACCCTCGTCGACTGGGACGACATCCCGCGCTGGCAGCTCATCAACAAGGCGCTGGACCTCGGTTTCCCGAACCCGCCGGAGACGTACTCCACCTCCCCGCACTTCTTCGAGGAAATGAACATCCCCGCGGGCACCAAGGGTGTCCTGCCCCGCTCGGAGCGCACCCGCGCCGGGCTGGCCGCGGAGGAGGTCGAGGACCTCGGCGAGACCGGCGGTCGCGGCGGTCCGCGTGGCCGGGGCGGTCGCGATGGCGGCAGGG
>NZ_JAWOAI010000519.1:0-6676 GCF_033194735.1 Streptomyces sp. W16 | reverse complement strand
TGGGGCTGCTCGCGCGCGAGGCGGTCGGTCTTGGCGTACGGCGGCTGGTGCTGCTGTCCTCGCGGGGCGAAGAGCGGGCGCGGCCCACGGAGGAGGCGCTGCGCGGGTCAGGGGCGGACTGGACGGTCGTACGGGCGGCGTGGTTCGCGCAGAACTTCAGCGAGGGACCGTTGGTGGAGGGGCTGCGGGAAAGTGGGGAACTGGTGTTCCCCGGTGGTGAGGTGCGGGAGCCGTTCATCGACGTGCGGGACATCGCGGACGTGGTCGTGGCCGCGGTGACGGCCGGGGACCGGTATGTCGGGCAGGCGGTCACGGTGTCCGGGCCGCGGCTGCTGACCTTCGGGGAGGCGGTCGCGGAGATCTCCGCGGCGGCGGGGCGGGCGTTGACGTATCGGGCGGTGTCGGCCCGTCAGTACGGCGACGATCTGGCCGGGTTCGGGGTGCCGGCCGGGGAGGTCGAGTTCCTGGTGGAGTTGTTCGAGTCGTTGCTCGACGGGCGCAACGCGTATCTCTCGGACGGGGTTCAGCAGGTGCTGGGGCGCGAGCCGCGCGACTTCTCGGAGTTCGCGCGGGAGGCCTCGGCGGCGGGCGTCTGGAAGGTGTGAGCGGGCGCCCGGAAGCAGCAGCGGAGCGTCACTTCACCGGTCCCGGTGTGTCTCCGCCGCTCTTGTGGGTGCTCTTGGCGTGGGTGCGCAGCCGGGAGGTGACGTCCTCGGGGGGCAGGAAGCGGGACCAGCGTTCCGGGAACTCGGAGGGCATGTCGCCGTCCTCGGGGTCGTCGAAGTCCTCGTCGTCCTCGCCGCCGTGGGTGCGGGCGGCGGCCATGCGGGCGACGTACTCGGCGGCCTCCTCCTCGTGCCGGCGTTCGTTGGCGGCGCGGGCTGCGGCGGTCGCGGCGGCCGGCCAGACCCGGTCGATGGCCGCGTTGACGGCGGCCCCGACGAGTACGGCGAACGCGGACACGCCGATCCACAGCAGTACGGCGACGGGCGCGGCGAGGGAGCCGTAGATGGTGGGGCCCTCGACCGTGCCGGTGAGGTAGATGCGCAGCAGGTAGCTGCCGAGCACCCACATGGCGAGGGCGACCAGGGAGCCGGGCACGTCCTCGATCCACGGGGAGCGGACGGGGACCGACACGTGGTACAGCGTCGTGAGGAAGACGACGGACAGGACGATGACGACGGGCCAGTACAGGACCTGTACGACCGTCTCCGACCAGGGCACGACGTTCACCACGGCGTCCGGTCCCGCGACCATCAGCGGCAGCGCGACCGAGCCGATCAGCAGGGCCGCGACGAACAGGGCGAAGGACACGATCCGGGTCTTGACGATGCCGCGTACGCCGTCGAGGCCGTACATCACGGTGATGGTGTCGATGAAGACGTTGACCGCGCGGGAGCCGGACCAGAGGGCGAACAGGAAGCCGATGGAGATGACGTCGGGCCGGCCGCCCTTCATGACGTCGTGCAGGATCGGCTGGGCGATCTCGTGCACGCCCTTGTCGGTCAGGACGGTGCGGGACGCCTCCAGGATGTTGTTCTCCAGGCCGGCGATGCTGTGGGCGCCGGTCCAGCTGTCGACGTAGCCGAGCAGGCCGATGAGGCTCAGCAGGAGCGGCGGGACGGACAGCAGCGTGAAGAACGCGGCCTCGGCCGCGAGGCCCAGGATGCGGTACTCCATGCAGGAGTTGACGGTGTCCTTGACCAGCAGCCAGGCGGTCCTGCGCTTGGAGACGTTCCGGTAGAGGGCACGCGCCCGGTTGAACCGGCCGGTGGGCCGCTCGGGGGTTTCACTTGCTGACTGCACGCCCTAAAGGTATCCGCCGCGCCGGGATGCACTCATCCCCCGGGGGCGTCGGCCGGGACAGGACACCTGCTGGACAGGCGTGTCATGCTCGCGCTGGCCGAAACTTTTCGGTCCGGAATTCGAATTGGCATTCGAGATTTTAATGGTTGTTTCGGAGAGCTTCCCGGTGAGGACTTCGGCCGTCAATCCTGATTGACCTTGCCCCTACCCTGCGAAGACGAAAAAGCGCCATTGCCCAAAACGGCCTTGACCCGTTCCGGAATGTCCAGAAATAATCCGGACTGCATTCGTTGCGCGCGTTGGGACGACGTCAGCGCACACGACTCGGGGGAAACAAATGGCCCATGACCGGGGCCTCGTCCAAATGGCAACTCTGTACACAATGCGGAACTCCATTCTCACGAATTCCCATTCACCTCACCCGTTTCGCGTGCCTTTAAATTTCCTCCTGCCGTGAACAACGGGCGCGACTCCGCCGTATTCGTCTTTGACAATTCAAAGGCAGCGATCAGCACCAAGGAGCCACGTGGTGGGAAAACCCGGCACCGTCACAGAGACCGTCCTCGCGGAGGTCCTGGCCGGTGTCGTACGCAAGGAAGCCATACCTCTCGACAGTCACTTCTTCGACGACCTGGGCGCCAACTCGCTGGTGATGGCGCACTTCTGCGCACGGGTCAGGAAGCGGGACGACCTGCCGTCGGTGTCCATGCGGGACGTCTACGGCTATCCGACGATCCGCAGTCTCGCGGCGGCGCTCGGCGAAACACCCGAACCTTCCGCACCGGTGGCGGCAGAGGCACCACCGGTCGGCAGCACGGCACGATATCTGCTGTGCGGAACACTCCAGTTCCTCGTTTTCGCGCTCTACTGCGCACTCGCCGGACTTGTCACCGGGCGCGGCTACGAATGGGTTTCCGGCGGTTCCGGAGTGGCGCAGGTTTATCTGCGTTCCGCGATATTCGGCGGCGCAGTGTTCATCGGTGTGTGCACGGTGCCGGTGGTGGCCAAGTGGGTGCTCGTCGGCCGCTGGAAGGAGACCGATTTCCCGGTCTGGAGCCTCGCCTATGTCCGGTTCTGGACGGTCAAGGCGCTGCTGCACGCCAACCCGATGATCATGTTCGCCGGCAACCCGCTGTACGTCCTCTACCTGCGCGCCCTCGGCGCCCGGATCGGCAAGGGCGTCACGATCCTGTCCCACTCCGTTCCGGTCTGCACCGACCTGCTGACCGTCGGAGACGGAACGGTCATCCGCAAGGACTCCTTCTTCCTCTGCTATCAGGCGCACGCCGGCCGTATCCGCACCGGCCGGGTCACGCTCGGCAGCGGGGTGTACGTCGGCGAGAAGACGGTCCTCGACATCGGCACGGCCATGGGTGACGGCGCCCAACTCGGCCACTCCTCCGCCCTGTACGACGGCGCGCGGGTCCCGGCCGGCGGGCGTGTGCACGGCTCTCCGGCCCAGGCCACGGACGTCGACTACGTCCGCGTCCCGGCGGCGGACTGCTCCACGGCGCGCCGCTTCGGCTACGGCCTGACCGCGCTCCTGCAGATGCTGGCGGTCTACGTCCCGCTCGCGGTCGGCGGCACCTACATGGTGCTGACGGTGGTGCCGGCCCTCGACCACCTGCTGGATCCGAACACCAAGGACCTCAACTCGGCCCGCTTCTACGGCGAGGCGCTCGGTCTGTCGCTCGTGGCGTTCGTGGGGTTCGTCCTGCTCGGCTTCGCCTCCGTGACCCTGGTGCCGAGGCTGCTCCGTCCGCTGCTGCGCCCCGACCGGGTGTATCCGCTGTACGGCTTCCACTACTCGGTGCAGCGCGCGGTGGCCCGTCTGACCAACCTCAAGTTCTTCAAGTGGCTGTGCGGCGACAGCTCGTACATCGTCGGCTATCTGAAGGCCCTCGGCTACGACCTCGGCGAGGTGGAGCAGACCGGCTCCAACTTCGGTACGGAGGTGCAGCACGAGACGCCGTATCTGGCCAGTGTGGGAAGCGGCACGATGGTCGCGGACGGTCTGTCGATCGTCAACGCGGACTTCTCCAGTACGTCGTTCCGGCTGTCGCGCGCCTCGATCGGGCCGCGCAACTTCCTGGGCAACAACATCGCCTACCCCTCCGGGGGCCGCACCGGCGACAACTGCCTGCTCGCCACGAAGGTGATGGTGCCGCTCGACGGCGAAGTCCGTGAGGGCGTCGGCCTGTTGGGCTCACCGTGCTTCGAGATCCCGCGCTCGGTGGAGCGCGACAGCCGCTTCGACCATCTGCGCGAGGGCGACGAGCTGAAGCGCCGGCTGACCCTGAAGAACCGCGCCAACCTGCGCTCGATGGGCCTGTATCTGTTCGTGCGCTGGCTGCACTGGTTCGTGCTGACCATGGTCGGTTTCGCCGCCGTCGACCTGTACGGGGGCGAGGGCGTCGGCGGGGGGCTGCTGATCGGCGCGTCCCTGATGCTCGGGCTCGGCTTCACCGCCGGGTACTACGTGCTGGTGGAGCGCCTGGTCGGCGGGTTCCGGCCGCTGGAGCCCAAGTTGTGCTCGATCTACGACCCGTACTTCTGGTGGCACGAGCGGCTGTGGAAGGTCCCGGACACCTATCTCAACGTGTTCAACGGGACGCCGTTCAAGAACCTGCTCTGGCGGCTGCTGGGCGTACGGATCGGCCGGCGGGTCTTCGACGACGGTGCCTACATCACCGAGCGCACCCTCACCGCGATCGGCGACGACTGCACGCTGTCGGCGCACACCAAGGTGCAGTCCCACTCTCAGGAGGACGGCACGTTCAAGTCCGAACTCATCACCATCGGCGACGGCTGCACCCTCGGGGTGGGTGCGCTCGTGCACTACGGGGTGTCGATGGGCGACGGGGCCGTACTCGCCGCCGACTCGTTCCTGATGAAGGGCGAGGAGATGCCCGCGCTGTCGCGGTGGGGCGGAAATCCGGCGGTGGCCCAGCGCGGCGCCGTCCGGCATGTGTCTCCCTGACGGCTTGGCCGCAGGGGGAAGGAAACAGGGGGGAAGAGAAAGATGGAGATCATTCCGCGGTGGACGCTCGCTCCGGTGCCCGGTGTGGCGGAGTACGAAGTGTCCCTGCCCGAAGGGCTGTTGATCGAGCCCGCCGCTTTGAAGGTCGCCCATGCGACAGTGCTCGCCGCGCTCTCCGGTGAGAGCGTCGAGGAGGACCCGGCGCTGCAGGTGAGCGTCACGGGCCGCACGCTGCGGCTGCGGTACCGCACCGATGTCCTGGACGCCGAGGCCGCCGCCCGTATCGCGGGCTATCACCTCACCGTCCTCGTCGATCCGAAGCGGACGAGCCTGCTGTCCGAGGCCGAAGTCCGTTTCCAGCTGGAGGAGTTGGCGGGTCCCCGGCGTGAGTTGCCGGACCGGCGGGTGCACGAGCTGTTCGAGGAGCGGGTGGCCGCTCATCCGGACGCCGTCGCCGCCGTGCAGGGCGACCGGCAGTGGACGTACCGGGAGCTCAACTCCCGGGCGAACCAGCTGAGTCGGGCGCTACTGGCGCGTGGCCTGACCCGCGAGGATGTCGTCGCGGTGGTGCTGGAGCGCAACCTCGACTGGATGGCCGCCGTGCTCGCCGTGTTCAAGGCGGGCGGGGTCTATCTGCCCGTCGAGCCGCACTTCCCGGCCGACCGGGTCGCGAGGGTGCTGGACCGCGCCGGGTGCGAGCTGGTCCTGACCGAGCGCGGCAGTGACGGCGCGCTGGACCCGTCCTGCGACCACACGCTCTATGTCGACGAGGCGTACGCCGAGGGGCATTCGGACGGTGACCTCGGGATCGCGGTCCAGCCCGGTCAACTCGCCTACATCTACTTCACGTCCGGCTCCACCGGTGAGCCCAAGGGCGCGATGTGCGAGCACGCGGGATTCCTCAACCATGTGTTCGCCAAGCTCGACGACCTGGGGATCGGGGCCGGGCAGGTGGTGGCGCAGACCGCGCCCCAGTGCTTCGACATCTCGCTGTGGCAGCTGGTCTGCGCGCCGCTCGTGGGCGGACGGACGCTGCTGGTGGAGCAGGACGTGATCCTGGACGTGCCGCGGTTCGCCGACACGATCGAGGCGGGGCGCGTCAATGTGCTCCAGGTCGTGCCGTCGTATCTGGAGGCCGTGCTCGCCGAGTTGGAGCGGCAGCCGCGTGAACTCCCGGACCTGCGCTGTGTGTCGGTCACCGGGGAGGCCGTGAAGAAGGAGCTCGTGGAGCGCTGGTTCACGGCGCGGCCCGGGGTCCGGCTGGTCAACGCCTATGGCCTGACGGAGACTTCGGACGACACCAACCACGAGGTGATGGACCGGGCGCCGGACGGGCCCCGGGTTCCGCTCGGCCGGCCGGTGGGCAATGTGCGGGTGTACGTCGTCGACGAGGACCTGGTGCCGGTGCCGCTGGGGGCGCCCGGCGAGATCGTGTTCTCCGGAGTGTGCGTCGGCCGGGGGTACGTCAACGATCCCGAGCGCACGGCGGCGGCCTTCACCGACGACCCGTACCGGCCCGGTGAGCGGCTGTACCGCAGCGGCGACCACGGGCGCTGGCGGCCCGACGGCAAGCTGGAGTTCCTGGGGCGCCGGGACAGCCAGGTGAAGATCCGCGGCTTCCGTATCGAGATCGGTGAGATCGAGAACGCGCTGCTGCGGGTGGACGGGGTCCGGGACGGTGCGGTGGTCGTCGTACGCGGGACGCAGCTGGTGGCGTTCTGCACGGGTGCGCGGCCCGTCGAGGCGGACGCCGTGCGGGAACGGCTCGCCGAGTCGCTGCCCGCGTACATGGTGCCGTCGGTCGTGCACTGGC
Organism: Streptomyces sp. W16; assembly: GCF_033194735.1. Classification (NCBI taxonomy): domain Bacteria; kingdom Bacillati; phylum Actinomycetota; class Actinomycetes; order Kitasatosporales; family Streptomycetaceae; genus Streptomyces; species Streptomyces sp. W16. The sequence continues at coordinate 77 of NZ_JAWOAI010000519.1, read as the reverse complement.
GGGCGTCGCTGCCGCTGACCGCCAACGGCAAGACCGACCGCCGGACGCTCACCGCGCTCGCCGGTGACCTGGCCGCC
>NZ_JAWOAI010000518.1:0-6683 GCF_033194735.1 Streptomyces sp. W16 | reverse complement strand
ACGCTCAACGCCTTGGTGCGGAAGGGCTCGGAGGCGCGTACGGGCTGCTGTTCCCCGGCGCCCTGCGGCTGACCGCCCTCGCCGGCTTCGGGCTGCGCGGCCGTGTCACCGCCCTGGGGACCGTCCGAGTCGTCCTCGGGTGATTGCCCACCGCCGCCACCCGGGCCGTCGGGACCGTCCGGCCCCGGGTCGTCGTCCTCGGGCCCCTGCGTCTGCTCCTGCTCCTGTTCGGCGAACTCCTCCAGCGTGTCGTCGAGCTTGTTCTCGTCAAGTCCCGGCGCGTCGAAGGGATTTCGCCGCCTGCGGTGCGGCAGCGCGAGCAGTGCGGCCTGCCGTACGTCCTCGGCGAGCACATCGGTCCGCCCGGCCCAGGCGGCCAGCGCGGTCGCCGTCCGTGCCATCACGATGTCGGCGCGCATGCCGTCGACCTCGAAGGCGGCGCAGGTCGCCGCGATCTGCCGCAGCGCCCCGTCGCCCAGCCGCACGGAAGGCAACAGCGTGCGCGCGGCGATGATCTGGGCCCGTACGGAGGACTCCTCGTCCGCCCAGCGCTCGGTGAAACCGGCCGGATCGTCGTCGTAGGCCAGCCTGCGCCGCACGACCTCCACCCGCTGATCGGGTTCCCGTGAGGCCGCGACCTCCACGGTCAGCCCGAACCGGTCGAGCAACTGCGGTCGCAGTTCGCCCTCTTCGGGGTTCATGGTGCCGACGAGCAGGAAGCGGGCGGCGTGCCGGACGGAGACGCCTTCGCGTTCGACGTACGACGCGCCCATCGCGGCGGCGTCCAGCAAGAGGTCCACGAGGTGGTCGTGAAGGAGATTGACCTCGTCGACGTACAGGATCCCCCGGTGCGCGTCGGCCAGCAGGCCCGGCTCGAAGGCCTTGACGCCCTCGGCGAGTGCCCGCTCGATGTCGAGCGCGCCGACGAGCCGGTCCTCGGAGGCGCCGACCGGCAACTCGACCATGCGGGCCGGGCGTTGGGTGCCGGGTCCGGGCTCGTGCGGTCCGTCCGGGCAGGCCGGGTCGGGCGCGGCCGGGTCGCAGGAGAAACGGCACCCGGCGACGACGGCGACCTCCGGCAGCAGCGCCGAAAGAGCGCGCACGGCCGTCGACTTGGCGGTGCCCTTCTCGCCGCGCACGAGCACACCGCCGACCGTCGGCGACACGGCGTTCAGCAGCAGCGCGAGCCGCAGGTCGTCCTGGCCGACAACGGCCGTGAACGGAAAGGGAGTTGTCACTGGTCGTCGCCCTCCAGGTCGCCTTCGAGCTCCAGGTAGGTGGCCCGCAGTCGTTCCAGCGTGTCCGCGTCCGGCTCGGCCCACAGACCGCGCTCGGCCGCTTCGAGGAGCCGTTCCGTGATGCCGCGCAGCGCCCACGGGTTGGACTTCTTCATGAAGTCCCGGTTCTCCGGGTCGAAGACGTACTCCGCGCTGAGCTTCTCGTACATCCAGTCGTCGACGACCCCGGCCGTCGCGTCGTAGCCGAAGAGGTAGTCGACGGTCGCCGCCATCTCGAAGGCGCCCTTGTAGCCGTGCCGCCGCATCGCCGCCATCCAGCGGGGGTTGACGACCCGCGCCCGGAAGACCCGGTGCGTCTCCTCGCCCAGCGTGCGTGTCTTCACCTGGTCCGGGGTCGCGGAGTCGCCCACGTACGCCTCGGGGCTGGTGCCCGTCAGATGGCGGACCATGGCGACCATGCCGCCGTGGTACTGGAAGTAGTCGTCCGCGTCGACGAGATCGTGCTCGCGGGTGTCAACGTTCTTGGCTGCTACGGCAATTCGCTTGAACGCCGTCTCCATGTCGCCGCGCGCCGCCTGCCCGTCCAGCCCGCGCCCGTACGCGTAACCACCCCACACGGCATACACCTCGGCGAGGTCGGCGTCGCTGCGCCAGTTGCGCGCGTCGATCAGCGGCAGCAACCCGGCGCCGTACGCGCCCGGCTTGGAGCCGAAGATACGGGCCGTGGCCCGGCGCCGGTCGCCGTGCTCGGCGGTGTCCTCGTCGGCGTGCTTGCGGACGTAGTTGGACTCCGGGGGCTCCTCCAGTTCGGCCACCGCCCGTACCGCGTCGTCGATCAGCCCGACGACGTGCGGGAACGCGTCCCGGAAGAAGCCGGAGATCCGCACCGTGACGTCGATGCGTGGCCGGCCCAGCTCCGTGACGGGCACGATCTCGAAGCCGGTCACCCGGCGCGAGGCGTCGTCCCAGACCGGACGGCAGCCCAGCAGCGCCAGAATCTCCGCGATGTCGTCGCCCTGGGTGCGCATCGCCGATGTGCCCCAGACCGTGAGGCCCACGGACTTGGGGAACTCGCCGTTGTCCTGGACGTACCGCTGCACGAGCGAGTCGGCCAGCGACTGCCCGACCTCCCAACTCAGCCTGGACGGAATCGCCTTGGGGTCGACCGAGTAGAAGTTCCGGCCGGTCGGCAGGACGTTGACCAGTCCACGGGTCGGGGAGCCCGACGGACCCGCCGGGACGTAACCCCCGTCGAGCGCGAGCAGGATGTGGTCGATCTCGTCGGTGGTGCGGGAGAGCCGGGGCACGACCTCGTCGCAGGCGAACTCCAACACCGCGACGGCGGCCGGGAGTTCGGCGCCGACGACGGCACGGACGAGAGCCGGGACGGTCGTGACGTCCCACTCCTGGGCCTCCATGCCCTCCGCGAACCGGCGGCACAGCTGCTCCAGCAGATCGATCGCGTCGGCGGCCGAACGGGCCGGTCCGTCGACCAGCTCGCTCAACTCCACCGGCACCTTCACCGGCGCCCCCGGCTCGGCCAGCAACTCCTTCTCGCTGAGCCCGAAATACTCGGCCAACGCGGCCCGCAGCCCCGGCAGCGCGTTGGCCTGCCCGCCCCACACCTGCGAGGCGCGCAGCACGGCCAGCACGAGGTTCACCCGAGCCTCGCCGACCGGGCCGCCGCCGAGGATGTGCAGTCCGTCGCGGATCTGCACGTCCTTGATCTCGCACAGATAGCCGTCGATGTGCATCACGAACTCGTCGAACGCCGCGTCGTCCGGCTGGTCGTCCACATGCAGGTCGTGGTGCAGCTCGGCCGCCTTCACCAGCGTCCAGATCTGCGCGCGCACGGCCGGTGCCTTCGTAGGGTCCAGATCGGACACGAGGGCGTACTCGTCGAGGAGTTGCTCCAGCTTCGCCAGGTCGCCGTACGTGTCGGCACGCGCCATGGGCGGTACGAGGTGGTCGACGACCGTGGCGTGACCGCGCCGCTTGGCCTGTGTGCCCTCGCCGGGGTCGTTGACGATGAACGGGTAGATCAGGGGGAGTTCACCGAGCACGGCGTCGGGCGCGCAGCCGCTGCTGAGCCCAAGTCCCTTGCCGGGCAGCCATTCCATGGTGCCGTGCTTGCCCATGTGGATGATCGCGTCCGCGCCGAACGAGTTGTCCAACCACCTGTACGCCGCCATGTAGTGGTGCGACGGCGGCATGTCGGGGTCGTGGTAGATCGCGATCGGGTTCTCGCCGAAGCCGCGCGGCGGCTGGATCATCACGACGACGTTCCCGAACTGCAGGGAGGCGAGCACGATGTCGTCGCCGTCGACGTAGAGGTTGCCGGGCGGCTCGCCCCACGCGTCCAACATGCCCTGCCTGAGGTCCGGTTCGAGCTTGTCGAACCACGCCTGGTAGTCGGCGAGCGGTACTCGCGCGGGCGCGGCGGCCAGCTGCTCCTCCGTCAGCCACTCCACGTCGTGGCCACCGGCGTTGATGAGCCGGTGGATCAACTCATCGCCGTTGTCAGGGTGTTCGTCGACCCCGTACCCGGCGTCCCGCAACGCGTCCAGTACCCGGATCGCCGAGGCGGGCGTGTCGAGGCCGACCGCGTTGCCGACGCGCGAGTGCTTGGTCGGATAGGCGGTGAAGACGACCGCGAGCTTCTTCTCGGCGTTCGGCTTGTCCTTCAACTTCGCGTGCCGTACGGCGATTCCGGCGACCCGCGCGGCCCGCTCGGGGTCGGCGACGTAGACCGGGACGTCGTCCGGACCCTGTTCCTTGAAGGAGAACGGGACCGTGATCAGCCGTCCGTCGAACTCGGGGATCGCGACCTGCATCGCGGCGTCCATGGGGGAGAGGGCGGCGGCCGAGTCGTCCCAGGTGGCCCTGGACGACGTAAGGCAAAGTCCTTGCAGCACTGGCACGTTGAGGTCGGCGAGTGCGCCGATGTCCCATGCCTCCTCGTCGCCGCCGGCCGAGGCCTGCGAGGCGTGCGTACCGCCGGCGGCGAGGACGGTGGCGATGAGTGCGTCGGCCCTGCTGAGGATCTCGTACAGCCCGGAGTCGGCGCCGCGCAGTGAACCGCAGTACACGGCAAGGGCGTTGGCGCCCTTCGCCTCGATCCGGTCGCAGAGGGTGTCCACGAAGGCGGTGTTGCCGCTGAGGTGATGCGCTCGGTAGAAGAGCACGCCGACGGTCGGTCGCCCCTCGACGAAGGCACGCTCGCCGTGGACGCCGAACTCGGCCATCTCCTGCGGCGCTTCGAAGCCCTCGCCCGTGAGCAGCACGGTGTCCGAGAGGAACCGGGCGAGTTCGGCGAGGTTCTCCGGCCCGCCCTCGACGAGATACCTGAGCGCCTCGGCCACCACACCCGCCGGCACCGACGACTCGGCCATCAACTCGGCGTCGGGAACGGTCTCCCCACCGAGCAGCACGGTCGGAATCCCGGACGCCTTCAGCGCCGCGAGCCCGTCCTCCCAAGCACGCTTGCCCCCGAGAAGTCGTACGACGGCGACGTCCGCGCCCTCGACGAGCACGGGCAACTCGCCCGCGACGTCCACCCGGTTCGGGTTGCCGATCCGATACCCGGCGCCGGAGGCGCGCGCCGCCAGCAGATCCGTGTCGGCGGTCGACAACAACAACACTGTGCTCATGCGGGCGCTCCCGGTGGAATGAAAGGCAGTCCTTGTGGCGCGCCGGACTCGATGAGCCGCCACAGCGCGTCCGTGTCCGCGTGCTGTTCGATCAGGTCGCCGAGCCGGTCGAGCTGCTCCTCGCGCAGCGCGGCGAACGAGGTGTCGGCGGCCGGTACGAACCGGCGCCCCGCGGCGGCGGCCACCTCGCGCAGGAACGCCCGCCGGAACCCGTCCGACTCCAGCGAGCCGTGCCAGTGGGTGCCCCAGGTCTGGCCGACCCGGCAGCCGTCCAAACTGTGTCCATTGTCATCAGAGATGAACCGGTCCCCGCCCGTGAGTTGGGCGACGCCGTGGTGGATCTCGTACCCCTCGACCGGTTCACCGAGGGCTTCGCCCACCGGCCGGGTGAGGGTCTTCTCGCGCGCGAAGCGCACGCGCAGCGGCAGGACCCCGAGTCCGTCGACCGACCCCCGCCGGCTCTCGACCTCGTCCTCGATGTGCTCGCCGAGGATCTGGAAGCCGCCGCAGATGCCGAGGATCGGCCGCTGCTCCGAAGCGCGACGGACGAGGGCGTCCGCGAGTCCCCGTTCCCGCAGCCACTCCAGTGCCTGCACCGTCCCCCGGGTCCCGGGGATCACGACGAGGTCGGCGTCGGCCAACTCCTCCGGCCGGTCCACGAACCGCACCACCACACCCGGTTCGGCGGCCAGCGCGTCCACGTCGGTGAAGTTGGACATGAGGGGGACCGCGCAGACGGCGACCCGCAGCACGTCCTCGCCGACCGGCGGCGCGGTGTTGGACTCGCGCACGGTCCCGCGCAGCGAGATCCGCAGCCCGTCCTCCTCGTCGATGCCGAGCCCGTGCCGGAACGGCAGCACGCCGTACGTCCGGCGCCCGGTGAGCCCGAGCAGCATCTCCAACCCCGGTTCCAGCAGCGACACATCGCCGCGGAACTTGTTGACGAGGAACCCGGCGACGAACGCCTGGTCCTCGGGGCTGAGCAGCGCGACGGTCCCGAAGAAGGAGGCGAAGACGCCCCCGCGGTCGATATCGCCGACCACGAGCACGGGCAACTGGGCATTGCGCGCGATGCCCATGTTCACGATGTCGGTCCGCCGCAGATTGATCTCGGCGGGCGAACCGGCCCCCTCACAGATCACCGCGTCATACGTGCCCCGCAACTCGGCGAGACAGTCCAGCACGGTCCCGAGCAGCGCCTCCTGCCGACCACCGTGATAGCCACGGGCACTCATCTCGCCAACAGGCCTGCCCATCAGGACGACTTGACTGGTGCGGTCGCTGCCGGGCTTCAGCAGCACGGGATTCATCAGCGCGGTCGGCTCGATCCGGCACGCCTGCGCCTGCATGGCCTGCGCCCGCCCGATCTCCGCACCCTCGCGCGTCACGAACGAATTCAGGGACATGTTCTGCGCCTTGAACGGCGCCACCTTCACACCCTGCCGCACCAGCCACCGGCAGATCCCGGCGGTGACGACACTCTTCCCGGCGTCCGAGGTGGTACCGGCCACCAACAGCCCGCCGCCGCTCATGACTTCCGCCCCTTCACAAGGAGCCGCCCGGCGACACTGACCCCGAGCGCGAGCCAGCCGACGCGCCGGGACAGCCGTACGGCCCGGTCGATGTCCGGTACGGCGACGGCGCGTCCGGCGCCGTTGAGCACGGGCCGGTGCTCGACCCGGCCGCCGTAGGAGAGCGTCCCGCCCAGCCGCACGCCGAGGGCGCCCGCGAAGGAGGCCTCCACGGGACCTGCGTTGGGGCTGGGGTGCTTGCGGGTGTCGGTGCGCCAGGCGCG
>NZ_JAWOAI010000517.1:0-6694 GCF_033194735.1 Streptomyces sp. W16 | reverse complement strand
GGCACCGCGTCCTTCACCCCGGCGAGCCCGGCGACCGCACCTGCCACCGCGCCGCCCAGCATGTTGGCGGGGATGACCTGCGCCGGCCGCGCCGCCGCGAACGGGATCGCGCCCTCGGAGATGCCGAAGCAGCCCATGAACAGCGAGGCCAGACCGGTCTCCCGCTCCTGCTCGGTGTAGAGCCGCTGCCGTATCAACGTGGCCAGGCCCTGGCCGAGCGGCATCACCGGGATCGCCGCCGCGCACATGCCCATGACGGCCTGGTTGCCGGTCGCGATGAGCCCCGCGCCGAACAGGAACGCCGTCTTGTTGACCGGGCCGCCCATGTCGAACGCGATCATCAGCCCGAGGATCGTGCCGAGCAGGATCGCGCTGGTGCCGGTCATCCCGCCGAGCCAGTCGGTCAGATGCTCGAACACCCAGGAGATCGGCTTCCCGATGACGTAGACGAAGAACAGTCCGAGCGCCGTCGTCGCCACGATCGGGATCACGATGATCGGCATGATCGGCTGTACGAACTTCGGGACCCGGACCTTCTTGATCCACAGCACCAGATACCCGGCGAGGAACCCGGTCACGATCGCCCCGATGAACCCGGCGCCCGCCTTCGAGCCGTACAGCGCACCGGTGTTGGCGATCCAGCCGCCGATCATGCCCGGCACGAGCGCGGGCCGGTCGCCGATGGCGTAGGCGATGTAACCGGACAGGATCGGCACCATCAGTGTGAAACCGATCACGCCGATGTTGTTCACGTCCATCCAGAAGGAGTCCTTCGGGATGACCAGACCGCCGGAGGGGTTCGGATGGCCGCCGAGCGACAGCGAGATCGCGATCAGCAGCCCGCCGACCACGACGAACGGGATCATGTAACTGACCCCGTTCATCAGCGCCTTGTACGCGACGCTCCGCTCGCGGCCACCCGGCGCAGCCGCCACGGCCGTCCCGGCCGCCGTGTGCACGGGCGCGGACCGCACCTGCTCGATCAGCCGCTCGGGATGGCGAATGCCCTCGGCGACCCCGACCACGAGGACCCGCTTGCCGGTGAAGCGGCTCAGGTCAACGTCCTTGTCCGCGGCGACGATCACGCCGTCAGCGGTGCTGACATCGTTGTCATCGAGAATGTTTTCAGCCCCGATGGATCCCTGCGTCTCCACCTTCATGTCGATGCCACGGCTCGCGGCGGCCTGGGCGAGTTTCTCCGCCGCCATGTACGTGTGTGCGATGCCGGTCGGGCACGCGGTCACCGCGAGCAGCTTCAACCGCTGCCGCTCGTCACCGCCGCTGCCCGTGGGGGGAGGGCCGGCCGTACTCGTCACGTCGTTCTCCTAACACCTTTGTCACACGGAACGCCGTCCCGGACGTCCCGCAGGATCGATCAGAGGCTCCTGATCTCCCCGCATCCTGCAACATCCGCCGCCCGACTCAACAACGCGAACATCCTGATCGCCCGCGTCCACCTCTTCCGTCCGACGTTCGTACGCATCCCTTTGTCGCGCTCCCTGAGGCCCGATCCGGCGCCGGGCGCCCGCTCGGTTCGGCTGGAACTGTCCGGAGCGGACTGGGGACCGCCGGTCCTACCGGTGTAACTTGGGACGGAGCCAGACGTCGCTGCTGATGGCGGTCGGGCGGTCCCACCGCGGACCGGCCGAGGGAGAGAGGGCCTCCGACGGACTGCGCTGCGCGCACGCGGGCATGCCTGTGTCCTCCTTGGGGCACCCCTGTGTCCGCCGCCGCGCAGACCAGCCGTACCCACCTCGCCCCAACCCCGAGGAGTACCTCGCAATGACGACTGTCGACAACCGACAGGACTTCAAGGTCGCCGATCTCTCCCTGGCCGAGTTCGGCCGCAAGGAGATCACCCTCGCCGAGCACGAGATGCCCGGCCTGATGTCGATCCGCCGGGAGTTCGCCGCCAGCCAGCCGCTGGCCGGCGCCCGCATCATGGGCTCGCTGCACATGACCGTGCAGACCGCCGTCCTCATCGAGACCCTGGTCGCCCTCGGCGCCGAGGTCCGCTGGGTGTCCTGCAACATCTTCTCCACCCAGGACCACGCGGCCGCCGCCATCGCCGTCGGCCCGAACGGCACGCCCGAGAACCCCCAGGGCATCCCGGTCTTCGCCTGGAAGGGCGAGACCCTGGAGGAGTACTGGTGGTGCACGGAGCAGGCGCTGACCTGGCCGAACACCCCCACCGGCGGCCCGAACATGATCCTGGACGACGGCGGCGACGCCACCATGCTCGTCCACAAGGGCGTCGAGTACGAGAAGGCCGGCAAGGTCCCCTCCCTCGACACCGCCGAGTCCGACGAGCACCGCGTCGTCCTCCAGGTCCTCACCCGCACCATCACCGACGGCTCGCAGAAGTGGACCCAGCTCGCCTCGGAGATCCGCGGCGTGACCGAGGAGACCACGACCGGCGTGCACCGTCTCTACGAGATGCACCGTGACGGCACCCTCCTGTTCCCGGCGATCAACGTGAACGACGCCGTCACCAAGTCGAAGTTCGACAACAAGTACGGCTGCCGCCACTCCCTGATCGACGGCATCAACCGCGCCACCGACGTCCTCATCGGCGGCAAGACCGCGGTCGTCCTCGGCTACGGCGACGTGGGCAAGGGCTGCGCGGAGTCCCTGCGCGGACAGGGCGCCCGCGTGATCGTCACCGAGATCGACCCGATCTGCGCGCTGCAGGCGGCGATGGACGGCTACCAGGTCACGACGCTGGACGAGGTCGTCGACAAGGGCGACATCTTCATCACCACGACCGGCAACAAGGACATCATCATGGCCGCGGACATGGCCAAGATGAAGCACCAGGCGATCGTCGGCAACATCGGTCACTTCGACAACGAGATCGACATGGCCGGCCTGGCGAAGATCCCGGGCATCGTCAAGGACGAGGTCAAGCCGCAGGTCCACACCTGGAAGTTCCCCGACGGCAAGGTCCTCATCGTGCTGTCCGAGGGCCGCCTGCTGAACCTGGGCAACGCCACCGGCCACCCCTCGTTCGTGATGTCCAACTCTTTCGCGGACCAGACACTGGCCCAGATCGAGCTGTTCACCAAGCCCGAGGAGTACCCGACCGACGTCTACGTGCTGCCCAAGCACCTCGACGAGAAGGTCGCCCGCCTCCACCTGGACGCGCTCGGCGTGAAGCTGACCACGCTCAGCCCCGAGCAGGCCTCGTACATCGGCGTCGAGGTCGAGGGCCCGTACAAGTCGGACCACTACCGCTACTGAGCCGACGACTCCGCCCGCTGTGACCGTGTCCGTGCACTGACGCGGTCCTCAGCGGCGGGTCCTCAGCAGCAGATCCTCCGAGGCAGGCCCCCGCACCCCCGTGCCGGGGGCCTGCCCCTTTGGTTCCTTTGGCCGGACCGGCCCGTCAAGACCCAGGACCCCGATGCCCCGCGGCCGATATTCGCTCCACGATCCGCACGATCACACCCCCTTCGCAGACGAGCACTTCCAGTGCGCCCCCGGCCCTTCCGGCTGGCGCTACGTCTCCCAACTCACCACCCCCTCCGGCGATCACCACGGCTCCGTCGACCTCACCCTCGACGAACTCGGCCGCCCCATCCGGCTGGAACTCCACGCGGCGAGCTGGCAGGTGCGCGGCGCCGCCCTCGACGGCGTCACCTGGGTCCGCACCGACCCCACCGGCACCGATGCCGCCGAAGGCAATGTCCGCGCCCACGCCTTCACCGGCACCTCCCCCGCGTTCCTCATCGCCACCACCCGTCTCCTGCGCCTCACCCCTTCCTCCGCCGCGACCCGCGTCCGCCTCGTCACCTTCACGGATCCGGTCCTCGCCCCGCGCACCGTGGACCAGTCCTGGGCTCTGCTGAAAAGAGAAACACACGGCACTGACAACGGCCCTCTGACCGTGGACGAGTACCAGGTCACAGCCCTGGACACGGGCGAGCAGCACGCTGTGCACATCGCCGGCGACGTCGTGCTCGCGGCACCCGGCATCGAGTTGGAGGAGCTGGAGTCGCCGCCGTCCGTCTTCGGCTGAGCGACGCCGTTCCCCGTCGGCCGCGGGGCAGTGGATTCCGGTCCGGCCGGTGAGAGGGCGCGGTCGGCAGATTCAGGCGGGCGGCGCGAATCCGGTGGAGGGCTGAGGATCGGCGGGCGATTCCTTCTGCGGCGTCGGGGGCCGCGGGCCGGGCGCGGATGAGACCGGATCGGCTCCCATGCCGCCCGCGGCGGGAGAAGAAGGAGCGGCTGGGGCCGACCAGGAAACGGGAGCAGGCGCGGGAGCAGAGCCGAAAGGCTGAGGGGGAGCCGAAGGCTGCTGAGGAGCCGACGACGGCTGAAGCGCCGCGTTGCCGAACACGCCCGGCACCCCGGTCCCAGGCCTGAACCTGCCGGCCGGTGCGCCTCCGAACGCCTGAGACGGCGAATACGCGCCCGCCCCGCCGTTCCCGAGGGCCCGCCGCACGTCCCGCGCCTGCCGCTCCTGAACCACCGCCGCCAGATATGCGGCCGGCGGAACACCCTGCGGCGCCGGGGCTCCCGTACGGGCCACCAGATCCGTCGCGAGCCGCTCGGCCATCGCCCAACCCACCTGCGGATCCAACTGCTGCATCCGCGTCAGGTACTGCCGGATGGCCAGCCACAACCCATCGGGAACGGCAGACAGATCAAGCTCGGCGAAACGTCCCGTCAGCCAGGGCGGCGGAGGCGGCACGAAGGACGTCTGTCCCGCGGGCACCCTTTCCCGTACGACCAGAGTGCCCGCGAACACATCCCCGAGTCGCCGACCACGCGCCGAAACGAGCGAGGCGATACAGGCGACGGTCCCGAACGTCATCAGGATCTCGATCACACCGATCGCACCCCGCACCAGCGCGTGCCGGAACCGGATCGGCCCGCCGTCGTCCCGCACCACTCGCAGCCCGAACGCCAGCTTCCCGAGCGAACGCCCGTGACTCAGCGTCTCCACCGCTATGGGCGCGCCCACCAGCACCAGTACGAAGGCCGCGATCGACAGCGCGATCTGCGCCGCGTCGTCCAAAGAGGCCGTGGAGAACATCAGAGCCACGCTCACACCGATGTAGGCGGCCATGGCCACGATCAGATCGAGCAACACCGCCAGCGCCCTGCTGGGCAGCCTCGCGGGGCGCAACTCCAGCGCCACTGCCTCGCCCGTCACCAGCTCACTCACGCCCGCCGCCCTTCCCCTGCCCTGCCCCTGGAACAGCCAGTCTGCCAAGCTGAGGGCACATCGCGCCCCAGTACGACAAGCTGATCCCCAACGAGCAGTCGACGAGCAGCCGAGGAGCAGGCAACCAGATGGACCTCGACGTCTTCGTCTCGGCCCACCGAGCCGAGTGGGACCGCCTCGACGCGCTGCTCCGCCGCCAGCGTCGCCTCAACGGCGCCGAGGCCGACGAACTCGTCGCCCTCTACCAGCGGACGGCCACCCATCTCTCCCTGATCCAGTCCAGTGCTCCGGACCCCCAGCTCACCGGTCGGCTCAGCCAACTCGTGGCACGCGCGCGTAGTGCGGTGACAGGAACCCGTCGTGCCTCCTGGCGTGATGTCACACACTTCCTGGGGCACAGTTTTCCGGCCGCGGTATACAGAGCACGCCACTGGTGGGTTCCCACCGCGCTGCTGTCGACGGTGGTCGCGATCCTCCTAGGCTGGTGGATAGGTACCCACCCCGAGGTGCAGTCCTCCATCGCGGCCCCGAGCCAACTGCGCCAACTCACCCGTCCCGGCGGCGAGTACGAGACCTACTACTCCAGCCACCCCGCAGCGGCCTTCTCGGCGCAGGTCTGGACGAACAATGCCCAAGCCGCCGCGATGTGCCTGGTCCTTGGAGTCTTCCTGGGCCTGCCGGTCCTCTGGATCCTCTTCGAGAACATGCTCAACCTCGGAGTCGGCATCGGCCTGATGTCATCGGCCGGCCGGCTCGACACGTTCCTCGGCCTGATCCTCCCGCACGGCCTGCTCGAACTCACGGCAGTCTTCGTAGCGGCGGGTACGGGCATGCGCCTCGGCTGGACCCTCATCGACCCCGGCCCGCGCTCGCGCCGAACGGCCCTGGCCGAAGAGGGCCGAGCAGCCGTGGGCATGGCCATCGGCCTGGCCCTGGTCCTGTTCGTCTCCGGCGCCATCGAAGGCTTCGTCACCCCGTCGGGCCTCCCCACCTGGGCCCGCATCGGCATCGGCGTCATCGCCGAAGGCGCCTTCCTGTCGTACGTCTACGTCCTGGGCGGTCGCGCCGTACGCGACGGTGAGACAGGCGACGTCGAGGCATCCGAACGCAGCTCAACCGTCCCTACGGCTGCCTGATGTGCGGGCACTCCCGCTGAGCTGCTAGTCTCCTCTTCGCCCCAAAGGAGCCGTTGACACGGACCGGTCGGGGAGGTAGATTCGAACAGTTGCCTAGAACTGGATCTGATCCGGTCGGCAGCAGCGAGTGTCTGTCTGCTTCTGGGAACTTCGATTCCAAAGAAGCCACACTCCCGATGATTCGGAAAAGAGCGGCCGGTAAGTCCGGCCCGGAACTTCTGATAAAGTCGGAGTCGCCGGAAAGGGAAACGCGGAAGCGGGAACCTGGAAAGCACCGAGGAAATCGGGACCGGAAACGGTCTGATAGAGTCGGAAACGCAAGACCGAAGGGAAAAGCCCGGAGGAAAGCCCGAGAGGGTGAGTACAAAGGAAGCGTCCGTTCCTTGAG
>NZ_JAWOAI010000516.1:0-6711 GCF_033194735.1 Streptomyces sp. W16 | reverse complement strand
CGACGCCCTTCCGATCTCCGGTTGCCCGGCTGCCGCTTCGCGCCGCGCTGCCCGCTGGCCGCCGACGCCTGTGCCGAGCCCCAGCCGTTGCGGCCCGTCGGTGACGGGTGGGTGTCGCGCTGCTGGCGCGACCTGGACGACGCCCCGACCGCAGCCGGAGGAAACGATGAGTGAAGCGCAGTCCGACCGGGCCGGGAGCGAGCCGCTGCTCGAACTCTCCGGCATCGGGCACGAGTTCGGCGGTCGCCCGGGCCGTTCCGGTGTCCGGGCGGTCGACGACATCACCCTCGCCCTGAACCCCGGCGAGACGGTAGGCCTGGTCGGCGAGTCCGGGTGCGGCAAGAGCACACTGGGCCGGATCGCGACCAGGCTGTACCGGCCCACGCGGGGTTCGGTGCGCTTCGAGGGCAAGGACATGACGCACAAGCCGAAGGGCGCCGACCTGAAGGCGTTCCGGCGTGCGGTGCAGATGGTGTTCCAGGATCCCAACGGCTCGCTGAACCCCCGGCTGCCGGTGGGCGCCAGCATCGAGGAACCGCTGCGCGCCCGGGGCGTGGCGCGCGCCGACCGGCGTACCCGGCTGGCGGAGGTCCTGGAGGAGGTCGGCCTCGACACGTCGGCCGCCGCCCGCTATCCGCACGAGTTCTCCGGCGGCCAGCGCCAACGCCTCGCGCTCGCCCGTGCGTTGGCCCCGCAGCCGTCCGTGATCGTCCTCGACGAGCCGACGTCGGCGCTGGACGTCTCCATCCAGGCGCAGATCCTCAACCTGCTGCAGGAGATCCAACAGCGCGACCACATCGCCTACTTGTTCATCTCGCACAACCTCGGCGTGGTCCGCCACCTGAGCGAGCGGGTCGCGGTGATGTATCTCGGGTCGATCGTCGAACTCGCCCCGCCGAAGGAGTTGTTCGAGGCTCCGCAGCACCCGTACTCCATGGCGCTGCTCTCGTCCGTCCTGGAACCGGGGGACGACACCGCGCCGGGCGAGCAGATCGTCCTCAAGGGCGAACTGCCCTCCCCCTCGGACGTTCCGGCCGGCTGCCCCTTCTCCTCCCGCTGCTGGCTGGCCGACGACCACTGCCGCAGCGAACGCCCCGCGCTCACCGAACGGACACCGGGCCATCTGACGGCATGTCACAAACCAGGGAGTCACTGATGACGGACACACTGCGTCGCGGCTACGCACCCAGCCGTTTCGGTCAGTTGCACTACGTCGAGTGCGGCACGGGCGAGCCGGTGCTGATGCTCCATCAGACGCCCCGGTCCTGGACCGAGTACCTGGACGTGCTCCCGCGCGTGGGGGCCGTGCACCGGGCCATCGCCATGGACACCCTGGGCTTCGGCGCCTCCGCGAAACCCGACGAACCCCACACGGTCGAACGGTGGGCGGACGCGGCCGACGACCTGATCGAGGAACTGGGCCTGGAGGAATTCCATCTCGTGGGCCACCACACCGGCGGGGTGATCGCGGTGGAGCTCGCCGCGCGCCACGGCAAGCGGGTCTCCAGCCTGTTCCTGTCCGCCACGCCCTTCATCGACGACGAGAAGCGGCGCACGGTGAATCAGCGCAAGCCGGTCGACCATGTCGTCCCGAGCCCCGACGGCTCGCATCTGCTCGAACTGTGGAACCTGCGGCGCCCGTTCTACAAGGACGGCGAGGAGGCCGCCCTCAACCGGTTCATGGTCGACGCGTTGACCGTGCTGGACCGGGTGGAGGAAGGGCATGTGGCGGTCCGGGGCTCGATGCTGGACCAGCGGCTGCCCCTCGTCACCGCCCGCACGCTCGCCGTCTGCGCCTCCGAGGACCACTTCTCGATGCCGGGCCTGGAGAAGTTCGCGGACGCCGGCTGCGAGACGCTGGTCATCCCCGGAGGACACGTCCCCGTGCCGGAGCAGCTGCCCGGGGAGTTCTCCCGGCACATCCTCGACTGGGTGGCGGCGGGATGACCACCGCCGGCGCGGTCCGGGAGGGCGACGAGCGGCCCAACTCGGTGCTCGGCAAGGTGAGTCTGATCCTGTCGGCCTTCGGCGACGACGACTTCTCGCTGGGTCTTGCCGAGTTGCGGGACCGTACCGGCATCGCCAAGGCCACGGTCCACCGGCTCTGCCAGGAACTCGTCGCCACCGACTTCCTGGAACGGGACGGCTGCAACTACCGCCTGGGCGTGCGGCTCTACGCGATGGGCCTGCGCTCCCCGCACCAGCGCACCCTGCGCGCGGCGGCCAGGCCCGTCATCGAGGGCCTCGCGCAGAGCCTCGACAACGCGGTCATCCTGGCGATACCGCACGACTGTGAGCTGCTGTGCGTCGAGAACCTCGGCACCCACCGCAACCAGGCCCGCTCCACCGCCGACGGCAGACGCCTGGAGCTGCACAGCACCGCCGCGGGCAAGCTCACCCTCGCCCTGCTTCCCGAGCAGTACCCGCTCGGCAAGGTCCTGCACTCGATGGTCCGCCGCACCCCACACACGCTGGGCCCCGCCCAACTGCCCGGCGAACTCTGCCGTGTCCGGGAACAGGGCTACGCGGTCGAGGTCGAGGAGAAGCGCCTGGGCTACCTCGCGGTCGCGGTGCCCGTGCGCGGGCGGGACGCCACCTACCTGGGCGCCCTGTCGGTCGTCGCGCCCACCGCGGGCAGCAGGATCACCCGGCTGCTCTCGGCCCTGACCCAGGCATCGAGCATCATCACGACCCGACTCGCTCGCTACGACTCCCTCCGCGTTCCCCACTAGAGACGGGCCCCGCACCGCTCTCGACCAGGGCCGCCACGAACCCCTCGGGGTTGTCCCCCATCATGTGGTGGCCCGCGTCGGGAACCTCGACGACCGGGATGCCGGCCTGCCGGACGGCGGGCTCGTCCGCGTAGGGGCGACTGCGGGTGCCGATCAGCATCACACGCGGCCGGCGAAGGCCGTAGAGGAGTTCCGCTGTTCCCGGGCTGGCCCCGGTCACCAGGCCGACGGCGCTGCGGTGCAGGATCGCGGGGTCCGCCACGCGCATGCGTGCCGCGTAGCCGGGCTCAAGGCCCGCCAGGACCGTGCGGAATCCGTGGCTGACGAAGTCCGCCTCGCTGTACGCGGCGATGGCCCCACTGAAGAGGCCGCCGCCCGCGCGCAGGTTGGGCTCCGCGACGACAAGGCGGGAGACGAGGTCAGGGCGGGTCGCGGCGAGGACGATCGCGACGGCGCCGCCCATCGAGTGCCCGATGAGCACGGCGCCGGTGATCCCGCAGTGGTCGAGGACGGCGGCGACCGTCCCGGCGTGGGCCTCCAGCGTGCCCGGGAAGTCCTTCGGGCGGTCGCTGTAGCCGTGGCCGAGGAGGTCGACGACGATCGCGCGTCCGCCCCGGAGGTCGGGGTGGGCGGCGATCCCCGCGAAGTCGGCGGAGCCCGCGCAGCCAAGACCGTGGAGGTACACCCGGGCGGGGCCCTCGCCGGGGAGGTCGATCCAGCGCAGGTGGCCGCCGGCCTCGGGAAGGTGCAGGGAGCGCATTCGTGGTCCTCAACAGCCTTCTGAGAGAGGGGAGTTGGCCGGTGTCATCGCCAGAGGCGCTTGTCGTCCGGTAGCGCGAGGAGCTGGTGGGTGCCCTGGGGTTCGCGCAGCGGCACGACGCCGACGCAGCGGCCGTCCCGGTCCAGCAGGCGTCCCATGTGCTTGACCGTGCGCAGGACCACCGAGCGGTCGTCGATCACCAGCCGTGGCAGCCGGCGCGACAGATGTGCCTCGAAGGTGTGCACGTCGGCCAGGGCGCGCAGCCACACGTCGATCACCAGGTTGTGCGGTCCCGCGGTGATCGCGCAGGAGCGGACCTCGCGGACGCCGGACAGGACGCGGCTGGTCTCCTCCAGGTACTGGGCGGGTACCGACGCGAAGTACACCGCCGACAGCGGCCAGCCGGACAGCGGCCGGGCCAGGTCGCAGCGCAGGCTCACCCGGGAGGCCAGCAGCGACTGGAGGCGGCGGCGCACCGTGGTGAGACCGACGCCGGTGGCGGTCGCCAGGGCGCGGATCGACATCCGGCCGTCGGAGCTGAGCAGTTCGAGGAGGTGCGCGTCCAGGGAGTCCCAGGGCGCGGCGGGGCCCGTGCCCGTGTCGGGCGGTACGTCCGAGGCGTGGCTCGCCTCGATACGGGCGCACTGGGCCGCGTCCAGGCTGCGCAGCCGCCAGCGGCTGCCCTCGGTGGGGACACCGGTGGAGACATGGGTGCGGGTCGCCCGTACGCCCGGTGTCTGCTGGAAGAGCCGGGTGGTGAGGTGGGCGAGTTCGTCGAGGTCCCGGGTCTGTACGGCGGTCACGACATCGCGGCCACCGGCCGTGATCTTGACATTGGCCACGGCGTGCTCGGCGGCGAGGGCGCGTGCCACCTCCTCCGCGACGCCCGGCTCGGTGTCGACCTCGACGATGCCGGTCACCACGATGCGGGAGTCCGACAGCCGCGGATAGGCGGTGACCCACGCGAGCCCCGTCTCCTCCAGCCGCTGCCAGCGCCGGGCGACCGTCACCGGATTCACGCCGAGGACGTCGCCCACCAGGGTCCATGGGGCCCGCGGGTGGATCTGCAGCGCGTGCACGACTCCGCGGTCCAGTTCGTCGAGATCCGCGGCAGTGAATTCCTGCGCCTCCGGGGACGGCGCATTCCTGCGTCCCCGACTGAAATCAGGGCCGGAAGCTGCACCGTGGCGCGGCGTTGACTCGTCCATTGCAGACTCCCTTTCGCCTGTTCCTGATACCGAGGTTCCCCAGCGCCGAGGTTCCTGATACCGAGGAGTGATTCGGACCCACCATGACGGATGCCATGACGCAAGAGACCTTTCGGACCATTCTGCGCGTCGAGAACGCCCGCCTCATCGACGGTACCGGTGCACTCCCGGTGGCCGACGCCGTCGTCGTCGCGGACGCGGAGGGCACGCTCACCTACGCCGGACCAGCGGCTACGGCCCCACCCGTGCCCGCTGACGCCTCCGCGGTCCGGATCATCGACGCCGGCGGCCGGACCGTGCTCCCCGGGTTCTTCGACTGCCACACCCACCTCGCGTACGCGCAGGGCTCCCCGCCCGGGCGGCGCGGCGAACTCGATCCGGTCCTCGTCACCTACGACACCGCGACCCGGCTGCGGCAGACCCTGGACGCGGGCATCACCACCGCCCGTGACCTGGGCGGACTGTCCACCGGTTTCCGTACCGCCGTCGAGACCGGCCGGATCACCGGCCCCCGGCTGCACACCGCCGTACGGATCATCAGCCACACCGGCGGCCACGCCGACTTCCGCCTCCTCGACGGCACCGACCTCAGCGGTGGCGAGATGGCCGAACTGGCCGACACCGTGGACGAGTCCCGGCTCGCCGTGCGCAGGATGATCCGCGCGGGCGCCGACGTGATCAAGATCTGTGCCAGTGGCGGCATGGCCAGCCCCTACGACCAGCCCGAGGACGAGGGGCTGATGGAGGAGGAGATCCGGGCCGTGGTGGACGAGTGCCGGCGCCACGGCGGCAAGCCGGTCGCCGCGCACGCGCAGGGCACCGCGGGCATCCTCAACGCGATCCGTGGCGGTGTCACCAGCATCGAGCACGGCTACGGCCTGGACGAGGAGGCGCTGGACCTGGCGGGCGAGCGGGGCACCTTCGTCGTGCCGACCCTGTCCACGGTGTTCGCGGGCATCGACAAGGACCTGATGCCGGAGCACCACTACCAGAAGAAGGTCCGCTGGTCGGGCATCACCAAGGAGAACATCGCCCGCGCCATCGACCGGGGCGCCCGGATCGCGCTCGGCACCGACGCGGCCGTCTGCCCGCACGGCCAGAACCTGCTGGAACTCCGCTTCCTCGTGGACCTGGGCATGGACCCCATGGCCGCGATCGTGGCCGGCACCCGTGTCTCCGCCGAGCTTCTGGGCCTGTCCGAGCGGCTCGGCACCCTGACCGCCGGCAAGACCGCCGACCTGGTCATGTGCGAGGGCGATCCGCTCAAGGACATCGGCGTGCTGGGTGATCCCGGCAACATCGTGTGCGTCGTCCAGGGCGGCGTCGTACGCAAGGATCTGCTGCCCGCGGCCGGAGCGCGCTGACCGTCTCACCGTCGGAGGGCCGGCAGGACCGAGGCACCGATGGTCTCGATGAGGTCGGTGGGCGGGTCGTAGGAGCCGACGTGCTGGAGGAACACGTCGGTCACTCCCGAGGCGCGCAGGGTGCGGAGCCGTTCGGTGATCTGGGTGGGCGTGCCGAAGAGGCAGAACTCCTCGGCGAAGCGGACGGCCGCCTCGTCGCTGATCCAGGCCGAGCAGATCTCCACGGCCGCGTCCCAGTCCTCGGCGTGCACGAGGTCCGGATAGACGCCCTCGACCGTCGCGGGGACGTCCACGTCGATGCCGGCGAGGGCGAGGAAGGACGCGCCGCCGTTCTGGGCGATCGAGGCGCAGATCGGTTTGATCAGGCGTGCGTCGGCCTCGATGTCGTCGGTCACCTCGCAGAACGCGGAGACGGTCACCGGGAGTTTCCCGGCGTTCCGGCCGGCCGCCTCGGCGCCCTCCCGGACCCGGGCCATGGCGGCGGTCAGGGTGCGCGGTGAGACACCGCTGAGCAGGATGACCCCGTCGGCGATCTCCCCGGCGAGGCGCAGGTTCCGGGGTCCGCTGGCCGCCAGGTGCAGCGGCACGGACGGCTGCGGGTCGCGGAGCCGGGACCGCACCTTGCCCTCGAAGTCCCACTCGCGCCC
>NZ_JAWOAI010000515.1:0-6721 GCF_033194735.1 Streptomyces sp. W16 | reverse complement strand
TCGACGGCCCGCCGAGGCGGCCGAGTGTCGTCCCCGGGAGTGCGGCGATCGCGAGCGCGGGCGGCCTGCGCCACAGGACCTGCGGGGTCGGGACCGGCGCCAGGGCCATCGCCTCGACCTCGGCGTCGATGCGCGCCTGATCGGCGTCCACCTTCAGGAACACGTCACCGACACGCAGAGTCGCGCGCTCGGAATGGGCGACGACGACTTCGACCTCATCCATGGGCGCCCAGTATCCCGGGGACGATCGCCGACGTCGCCGGAATTATCGCGTGCGACTACGCGGCTACGCGGCGACCGTCGCGACCGGGAATCCCGGTGTACGCCGGACCCGTCGGTCGGCGTCGACCGCGAAGACCTCGCAGCCGGGCCGGGCGGCGGCCCAGTCGACGCCCTCCGGGCCCATCGCGAAGGCCGCGGTCGCCGTGGCGTCGGCCTCGGTGAGGGAGGCGGCGACGACGGAGAGGCTGAGCAGTCCGGTCGCGGGGCGGCCGGTGCGACCGTCGACGATGTGGTCGCCGCGCTCGTAGCGCGCGGAGGTCGCCACCGCCCCGTCGGTCAACTCCAGGACCGTGCACAGCTGGTCGGCGTGCTCGGGGTGCCGTACGCCGACCCGCCAGGGACCGCCGGCCACGACCACGTCGCCGCCGGCGTGGAGGATGAAGCGCCGGGCCCCGGCGGCGGTGAGCAGTTCGGCCGCCCGCTGCACCGACCAGCCCTTGACGACCGCGCAGGGGTCGAGGGGCCGGCCGGGCAGCCGGACGTCGAAGGCACCGCCGGTCGCGACCCGGTACCGCTCGCAGAGGTCGAGGACCTCGGTCAAGTCCGCGCTGAGCTCCGGGAGTCGCAGCTCGCCCCGGTCGTGACGGCACACCTCGCTGTCCGGGCGGAACGGGCTGAAGCGGGCGTCGACCTCGCGCAGCCAGGCGAACAACGCGTCCGCGGTCTCGTCCCCGATGCCGTCGTCGTCGACGCGCAACGACACCGGGAACCCCATCACATGCTCAACGCGGTTCATTTCAGGCGCCCTTGGCGTCGATGGCGGCCTGGAGCGACTGGACGTAGGCGTCGCTGGTGATGGTGGCGCCGGACACCGTGTCGATCTTCGAACTCTGCGCCTTGAGGGTCTCCTCGATCAGCACCGGGACGGCCGCCGTGGTCTGCGGGTGGTCCGGCTGCTGGAGCATGCTCACGGAGCTGATCTTGTCGCCCTCGAAGGTCACTTGGACCTGCACAGTGCCCTTGGAGGTGTTGATCGCGGTGCCCTGGACGACCTTCTTCGAGGACGTGGAAGGGGTCGACGAGGACGAGGACGAAGAGGTGGCCGTAGGAGTCGGCGTCGGTGTCGAGACCGCCTCCGTGGTCGTCGTACTCGTCGTCGTCCCGATGGACGGTTCGTAGCGCCACACGGGGATCAGACCCGCGACGGACAGCACCAGGACAGGTATGACTCGCTTCACGATATTTCTCTCATCCCGCCAGGCTGAAGCGTTCGAAGTGGATCTGCTGCTTGGGCACGCCCATGTCGCCGAGGGTGCGCAGCACCGCGTTCATCATCGGCGGCGGTCCGCAGAGGAAGACGTCCCGGTCGGCGATGTTCGGTACGAGGCGGGCCAGTTCGCGCGGGGCGAGCTTGTCGGGGACGGGCGGGCCGGTGAGCAGGTGCAGTTCGGCGCCCTTGGCCCGGGCCAGCTCGGCCAGTTCGCCGTAGAGGACCGCGTCGCGTTCGGCGGAGACGCGGTAGATGACGACCGCGTGGCCCTCCAGGTCCTCCAGCAGGGCGCGGATGGGGGTGACGCCGACGCCGCCCGCGATGAGCAGGGACTCGGTCTTCCTGCGGTGCAGGGTGGTGAAGGCGCCGTAGGGGCCTTCGGCGAAGACGCGGGTGCCGACCTTGAGGTGTCGGAGGGCGGCCGTGCCGTCGCCTGCCGTCTTGGCGGTGAGGCGGAGGCCAGTGCCGTCGGGGGCGGCCGAGAGGGAGAAGGGGTTGGCCTGCCACCAGCGGTCCTTGGTGAGGAAGCGCCAGAGGAAGAACTGGCCCGCCTGGGCCGGAAGGCGGTCGAGGTCGCGGCCCGTGATGTAGATCGAGACCACGTTGTCGGACTCGGGGACGACCGCGGAGACCCGGAACTGGTGGCGCAGGTTCCGCCACAGGGGCAGGACCAGGCGGCCCAGGGCGACCGAGCCGAGGGCCACGCCCCAGACGGCGTACCAGTACGTCTTCGCGGCGGAGGACGCGGTGAAGGTCGTACCGACCGCGACCTGGTGGGTGAAGGCGAGGACCACCGCGACGTAGGTGTAGAGGTGGATGAAGTGCCAGGTCTCGTAGGCGAGGCGGCGCCGGGCGTAGCGGGCGGAGGTCGCGCCGATGACGAGGATCAGGGCGAAGGCGACGAGCGCGCGCAGGATGCCCTCGGTGGTCTCGGCGAGGTCGACGACCTCGCCGACCGGGCCGGTGTCGGTGCCCTCGGCGTAGCCGAAGGCGATGAACACGAGGTGCCCGAGCAGCGTCCAGAGCAGGGCGAAGCCCGTCCAGCGGTGCCAGGAGGTCATCCGGTCCATGCCGATCCGGCGGTCGAGCCAGGGCAGCCGGGCCACGAGCAGCAGCTGGAAGGCCATCACGAGCGCGCCGTAGAGGCCGAGGAGGCGGCCGATGACGATGAGCGCGTTGGAGGCGAATCCGGCCTGGGCGAAGAAGACGGTCACCACGGCGACGTTCGCGGCCAGCACGGCGTACAGGCCGGTGCGGGCCACCACCCTGGGGCGTATCGCCGTGGGGGGCGCAGGGGGGGATTGGACGGTCGTCACGGACAGCAGCTCCTTGATCGGGTCCTGGGAGACGAGCTTGACCTCGGGGGGCTGTCGTTTTCCTGTCGAACAACTTTCAAGTGGTTATCGATGTGGGTGTGGCGGTGCCGCGGGTCTGGCGCCGGACGGTGGGTGAAGCACTATGAGCAGGTGGAAAAAGTGCGCCTCCTCGTCGTGGACGACGACCCGCCGATCGCCGACCTGGTCGCGACGGTCGCCCGCTACGAGGGCTGGGAGGCCGCGTGCGCGTACTCCGGTGAGGAGGCGCTGACCGTCGCCGCCGAGTTCCGGCCCGACATCGTGGTGCTCGACCTGATGCTGCCGGGCCTGGACGGCTTCGGTGTGCTGGACCGGCTGCGGCGCTCCGGGACGATGGTGCCGGTGGTGTTCCTCACCGCGCGGGACGCGGTCGCCGACCGGGTCGCGGGGCTGACCCGGGGCGGTGACGACTACCTGGTCAAGCCGTTCGCGGTGGAGGAGCTGATGGCCCGGCTGCGGACCGTGCTGCGGCGCAGCGCCGGGCCCGGTTTCCCGCGCTCGGTGCTGCGGGTCGCGGACCTGACGATGGACGAGGACACCCGGGAGGTGCGGCGCGGGGACCACCTGCTCACGCTCACTCCGACCGAGTACGAGGTGCTGCGCTATCTGATCCGCAAGTCGCCGACCGTGCTCACCAAGGCGCAGATCCTCGACCATGTGTGGGAGTACGGCTTCGGTGGCCGCTCCAATGTGGTGGAGCTGGTGGTCAGCAGGCTGCGCCGGAAGCTCGACGAGGGGCACGATCCGCTGATCCACACCGTGCGCGGCTTCGGCTATGTGATCCGGCAGGCCGCCGAGTGATCGGGCGGCTGCGGCGGAACTGGCGCCGGGTGCGCCTGGGCACCCGGCTCGCACTGGGCGTGGGCGTCCTGTCGCTGATCGTGTTCGCGGTCGTCGGCACGGCGCTGACGATGTACATGCGGGACTATCTGGAACGCCAGGTCAGCGATCAGATGAAGCTCGTCCAGGTCGTCCAGACCAAGGACGCGGCGGCACACGGCATCGTCCAGAGCAAGCCGTACTACGGCTGGTACACGGCGGTCTACGACGTCTCGGGCACGACCGCGAAACTGCGCGAGCCCTCCGATGTCCCGGACGACACGAGCGCGCTCACCGCCCTCGCCAGGACGATGGCGCACTCCAAGACGGAGATCTCCCGCACGGTGACGATCGACGGCAAGGGCACGTACCGGCTGCGGGCCTGCGAGGTCGAACCCGGTGTGGTCCTGGTGAGCGCGGCGCCGCTGGCGGATGTGCAGGGCACGGTGCGGCAGCTGGTCACGGTGCAGGTGGTGGCGTTCGCGCTGGCGCTGCTGGTGCTGGTGGTGATCGGCCGGAATCTGCTGCGGCGCGGGCTGCAACCGCTCAGCGACATGGCCAGCACGGCCCACGGCATCGCCTCGCACGACCTCACCGAGTCGGCGGCCCGGCTGCCGCTGCGTGCCGAGCGGGGCGACGGCGGGCCCGAGGTGGAGGAGCTGCGCACCGCGTTCAACACGATGCTGGAGCACATCGACGACTCCCTCGCGGTGCGGGCGGAGGCGGAGCAGCGGCTGCGCCGGTTCGTCGCGGACGCCTCGCACGAGCTGCGGACGCCGTTGATGTCGGTGCGCGGCTACGCGGACCTGTTCCAGTACGCGGCGGCGAACGTGCCCGAGGAGCGGGACAAGCACCTGGCCCGGCTGCGCGCCGAGGCGGCCCGCATGGGCGTGCTCCTGGACGACCTTCTGCTGCTCGCACGGCTCGACGCGGCGGATGTGGAGACTCCGATACGGCTGCAGGACGCGGACCTGGTGGAGCTGGTGGCGCAGGCGGCGGACGCCTTCCGTGCCGGGCATCCGGACCGTCCGCTGACGGTGACGGTGCCGCCGGCCCCGGTCCGGCTGCGGGTCGACCCGGTCCGTGTCCGGCAGGTGCTGGACAACCTCCTCACCAACGCGGCCGTGCACACCCCGTCCGGCACGCGGGTGTCGGTGGATGTGACGGTCGCCGTCGGTGCGGCGTCGGTGCGGGTCGCCGACGCGGGGCCCGGTATCCCGGAGGCCGACCGGGAGCAGGTCTTCGACCGCTTCTACCGCGTCGACAAGGCCCGCAGCCGCGACCGGGGCGGCAGCGGGCTGGGCCTCGCGGTGGCCCGTTCCCTGGCGAAGGCGCACGGCGGCACGGTCGAGCTGACGTCGGAGCCGGGGGCGACGGTGTTCACGGTGACGATTCCGCTGGGAGGCGGTTCGGTCCAGAACTAGGCTCGGCGCACGGCTTGTGACTACCATGGGTAACGTGGCGTCACTTGAGGCTCAGAACCATCAACTGGCTCTGTTTGTTCGGCAGTTGCCGCGCCACGCAGCCGCGAAATCGCCGTCACATACCGCGCCACACATTGTCATAGGCCGCGTCCTCGACGCTCTTCCGCTGCCGGACGGCCTCCAGTTCCGTCACCGCGTCGTGGACGGTGGCGAGGACGGTGTCCAGGGCCTCGTCGGTGACCTTCGCGGAGTCCTCGTCCGACACCTCGCGGATGCCGACGGCCGCGGCGAGCTGGGCGAGGACGGGTTCGCCCGTGGCCCAGCGGTCCGCCGCCCGGCTGCGGGCCGGGGAGTCGACCAGCGCCGCCCTGCCGCTGCGGACCGGGATCCAGCGACCGCGCTGCCGGGCGACCAGGCCCTCGTTCTCCAGCGCGGCGAGATAGGCCGAGGACAGACCCCGCCCCCGCCGCCACAGCCAGTCCTCGACCGACTCGTACGGCGTCTCCCGTACGAGGGCGGTCGCGGCCTCGTCCAACAGGCCGTCCGGCAGGGGAACTTGGAGGTTCGGCACGATCAGCTCGCCGTCCAGCGCGACGGCTTCGGCGGCGAGGAGGTCGACCACCTCCGCTCCCGCGAGCGCGAGCGAAAGATCACCCGACTCGACGGGGCGGTCCGGGGCGACGTCCATGGCGATGATCAGCAGGTCCCGCGGTGTGCTCATGGGTGCCAACCTAGCGCGGCTCATGCGAGGAGGCGGCGACACCCAACGTTTACATAATTCCGTCCCGCAGTCGGTCATGTTTCGGGACCATGAGCCTCGGATGAATACCGGGGGCTTTTGGACCGCTTGCGCCACTGCGGTCCGAATGGCGTGCCCTCTGAAGGAAATTGGCAGGGTTTTCGGTTGTTTGGGGACCCTACCCGGCTGGCTGGATCATTTCCCTGAGCATGGCGCTTACCTTTCCGTTGTTGACCGCCGAGTAACAGTGGGGCTAGCTTTCAACCAGCCAACTCGCGTCTCTGCGATTCCGTTCGGCGCCTACAGGCCGAAACCCCCCACCGTGCAGTTTCACCGTTTATTCGGAGAATCATGACGTCTGTCGCGCGCGCCGCAGAAATGATCATTGGAATCACGCCGTTCCATGAACCGGATGCCAGACTCGCGGCGGCCGTGAGCCGCGCCGGCGGGCTCGGTGTACTGGACCTGGGAATTGGCGACCGAAGATCCAGAGAGGCTCTGGCGCGAATCCGACGCTGGTCCCCTGGCCCTTTCGGGGTACGGGTCGGGGCCCACTGCCGGATCGACCCCCGAGAACTCGCCACGGCCGGTGACGGCGGCCCGCACACCGTCGTGCTCGCCGTGGACGCTCGGTGGCGGGTCGACGAGGTCGACGGCGCCCACCGGGTACTGGTCGAGGTCACCGATCCCGACCAGGCGCTGACGGCGGTCCGCGCCGGTGCGCACGGGCTCATCGCCCGGGGTGCCGAAAGCGGGGGCCGCATCGGCGAGTTGAGCACATTCGTGTTACTCCAGCGGCTCCTCGCCGAGCCCGGTGTCACCGTCCCGGTCTGGGCCTGCGGCGGCATCGGCCCGCGTACGGCCGCCGCGGCGGTGGCCGGTGGCGCGGCCG